>CAXQAV010000420.1:0-7316 GCA_964221795.1 Luminiphilus sp.
TGGGCCTTCAACCATGCTGGTCCTGACGGTGGGAGAAGGTGTGAACGGATTCAGCCTTGATCCCGAAACCGACACCTTTTTTCTCACCCACCCAGAAATGATGGTGCCGGAAGACACGGCAGAATTCGCGATCAATGTCTCACGCCAGCGTTACTGGGATGCGGCGATCCTAAAATATGTAACGGACTGTATTGACGGACCTATTGGGCCACGAGGCAAGGAGTTCAATATGCGCTGGACCGCCTCCATGGTGGCAGAGGTGCACCGGATCCTCGTGCGCGGCGGGGTCTTCCTTTATCCCGTGGACGCGAACAACCGTGCGCAAGGCGGCAAGCTGCGCCTGTTGTACGAGGCCTATCCTATGGCTTTGATCATGGAAGCAGCGGGTGCGGCAGCCACTGATGGGCGTGCGCCGCTCTTGGATATTCAGCCTGTGGGGGCACACCAGCGGACTTCTGTCGTGCTCGGCTCTCGCGCCGAGGTGGTACAGGTGGCGGCAGCCTATGATTGAGAAGAAAGGGCGCTAGATGCCGCTAATTTCCCTAAAACAATTGATGGAAGACGCCTGCCTACACGGCTATGCGATCCCCGCGTTTAACGTCAATAACATGGAACAGATGCTTGCGATCATGCAGGCGGCGGATGCGGTCAACAGCCCCGTAATCATGCAGGCCAGCCGCGGCGCGCGGGCCTTTGCCAATGACATCGTGCTGTCCCATCTGATCAAAGCGGCGATCGAGCTCTACCCTCATATCCCCGTGTGTATGCATCAGGATCACGGCAATTCGCCCGCGACCTGCCTGTCCGCGATCACATATGGGTTCAGCTCTGTGATGATGGACGGATCGCTGACCGAGGACGGCGCGCGGCCCACCAGTTTTGTGGAAAACGTTGCGGTTACCCGGAAGGTCGTTGAAATGGCTCATATGGTCGGCGTCTCTGTCGAGGGCGAGATTGGGCATCTTGGCAGCCTTGAGACCGGACGCGGCGAAGCCGAGGACGGCCACGGTTTTGACGGTGTCCTGTCTCGCGACATGTTACTTACCGACCCCAGTGAGGCGGTAGAGTTCGTGGGGCAAACTGGCGTCGATGCGCTAGCCGTCGCGATTGGCACCTCGCATGGGGCCTATAAGTTCACCCGCAAACCGGATGGTGACATTCTCGCCATCGAACGGTTGAAAGAAATCCACGCCAAGCTGCCCGATACGCCTTTGGTCATGCACGGCTCCTCCACCGTACCGCAGGATTTGCAGGACATTGTCAACGAATACGGGGGTGAAATTACACCGACATGGGGCGTGCCGGTCGAGGAAATCCAGCTCGGCATCCAATACGGTGTCCGCAAGGTCAATGTAGATACTGATTTGCGCCTTGCTATGACCGGCGCCATCCGCAGAGTTCTGGCAACGCGCCCGGAAGAGTTCGACCCAAGGAAGTACCTTGCCCCAGGTCTAGCCGCGATGCGCGATGTGTGCGTTGAGCGGTTCACGGCTTTTGGATCTGCAGGTCGCGCATCATCGATTAATCCCATCTCCCTATCGGAGATGGCAAAACGGTACTGAAAGCGGCCAAATGGCAGATTGAACAAGGGGGTTAACTGAATATAAGACGCTCAACTGAATGGCCGCTTTGGCTAGCTGTGCCGCAGCTTTGGAATAAACCGTCAAAGTTTGCAAAGGGCCGTTCGTGCCAACAACCTATGAGTATTGCGTTTAAACTCTTAGTAGCAAAATCGGGACCACTTCCTAGTAAGAGCCCCGTACTAATCCACGATATTCCCATCGGAATGGGAGATAGTCGATTGCTTTTAAGCAGCACTACTTTTTGAGCAATTATCACGAAATATCAGTATATTGGCCATCTGGCCAATATACATGTCTACCCCATTTAAGATGCTCTTGGGCTTTCAGCATGCCGCTTCTATACATTTGGGTGTTTGCTCGCGCTTTGGTGGCGTTATTCGACCCGTACGCATTAGCCACCATCCCCATGTCTGTGACGCGAAAGTTGCAAGTGAAGTCTTACCAATTAAGCTTTGGGAACACTAAACCCAGCTGCAAACCCTACCAACCATGCCAATTATCGTAGTTGATAAGGTTAGTGGGGTTGGCAGGTATCTTCAGGATTTTGCCATCAACGCGTCACGCTGATCTTTCTCGATCAATCCTCGCTCTAGCCGGATGGAACGACAGAGCAGCTGTTTCCGCTAATGGATTGCCGCGTTCTCTAAACGTCACGGAAATAGATGTGATGTAAAAAATATTGGTGCACTTGAAAATCGCGATCAGAATTTTCCTAGCTTAAAAATTATTGATCCCTCCGCTGATGATTGCATTGATCAGGCTTGCGACAGCCCGATGCTCTTCCATTTCAATTTCTGTGCCAACAGCGTTCTCATGGGTTGCTGCGGCGTCACGAAGAACGCCTATGATTTCGTGCTCTGGCATGAAGCCGCGATCGTTCATGGCAAGCAGGAGGGCCTCACAGATCGATAGGGCCGCCTGCCCTGCATGTTCGCTTGAAATTGACATCTGGAACTCCTCTGTCCGCAGCGAAGACCCAGAAGAAAGTAGGGTCCAGCCGGATCAGTACTTATTTCAGGAAATGGTCTATGCTGAACTGATCCAGAGCAGTCTCTGGCAGTTTTCCGTCTTTCAATCACCACAGGCTGGGAGATACCATGGCACAGTCTGAACTCAGCCCGCTGACCCGCAAGCTGTCGGCCTTTGTTGCCCTGTCAGTGACAGAGTTGGCCGTGCTTGAAAACCTGCATCGACGCCGACGTACTTTCGTTGCGGGGCGGGATATGGTGCATCAAGGACAGTCAGCCCACGCAGCATATATTCTGTCGAAAGGTTGGGTCGCGTCCTACAAGCTCCAACCAGACGGGTCTCGTCAGATTGTAGACTTCCAGGTTCCTGGGGATTTCCTTGGACTGCGCAGTGTTCTCTTGCGCACCTCGGATCATAGTTTCGAACCTGTTGTCGATATCGAGGCGGCTGAAGTCCTGTCGCGGGACCTGCTCGCTGCCTTTGCACAGACGCCGCGCCTCGCCACCGCCATTCTGTGGGCGGCTTCAAGGGACGAGGCGATGGTCGTGGAACATCTCGTAGGCATCGGCCGGCGGGATTCTGAGGTCCGTCTGGCGCATTTCCTGCTCGAGCTGGCATCGCGGCTGTCGCTGGTAGGTCTGGGCGGCAGGCAAGGCTTCGACTGCCCACTTACACAATATCATCTTGCGGACTCTCTCGGGCTGAGCGCAGTCCATGTAAACCGAGTGCTGAGGCAGCTTCGCGAAAGGGATCTGGTGACGTTTCGTGAAGGGCGGGTCACGTTTCACAATTACGATGGTTTGGTGGAGTTTGCCGAATTCGATCCGGCATATCTGGATCAAACCGGCCCGCTCTTGAAATAAATTGGCCGCCTGCCGAAATTCGGTAGGCGACCTCGTTTAGCATCAGCCGTCAATGGTTATGCAAGGGCGTGTGTCGCCGCATCCAATTCCTTGTTTGTTTCGGCATCGTCGCGAGCAGAGTGCGCTTTTTGGGCGGCTTTGTAGTGTTTGAATGCCACGTCCTTCTTGGAGCCAGAGGGCGCGTTGTCCCAGGCTGCTTTCACGGTTTTCATCTTTTCGGCGGTCTTGCTGTTTTCGGGAGTCATTGGAAATATCCTTTCTGGACCGTCCAGCAACAAGAGGTATGCAGACATGCCGACACTTTTCAGGCCGGCACATCCGCACATCTCAAGCACTTGGAAAATGCACCACCAAACATCTGGCGGGCAGGTATCTTATCGCCGCAATTGGAACATCCCTGCACTAACGCAGGTTAGCTTCAACTTCGCGAACGCAAGGATTGCGCAACGTTCTCATGTCAGCAGGGTTTGCTGGTGGGAAATGCGCAGCCAACTGTCGTCGTCCTGCAAGTAGGTCGAGCTACACAGGGCTTTATATACCTCCACGTCCGTTTTCTCAGCCGAGACGCGGTAAGTGAGAATGGCTATTGCACCGCAGCACATCACGCGCCTTTCGGACATGAGGACAGATCGCCAGCCTGTACGGTCTTGCAAGTGATGCCAGATCTGGTCGCCCTGAAGAATTCCAGGGGGATAGGGGAAGACCATCACAGCATTAGTCGCCGTGGTTGCCTGAGCGTGCTCTGCGCCACTTGTCCAGAAGAGTTCCTCCAAAGCCCACAATGCCGCTTGCTCATTTGGAGACAGGGTTCCCGCGCTATGCGCTGCATGGCTTGGCATTTTTGCAGATTGATCGGACATGATCATTCACCCAGTCCTAGTCCGCCAATCATCAGCAACTGGAGAACCACCAGGATCACCACTAGGACTACCCAGCTAACTCCTTTCGTGGCCTCCTTAGGCGCGCCGATATCCGATCCAGATTGCGTGAGCGACAGGATAGGCGCTCTTTCGGGGAGAAGCCTGCTCAAGTCATTGGCGACCTTTCTGCTGTCGCTCGAGAGAGCGGGAACATCCCAAAATCGCTGAAGCAGTTTCCTGAGTCGTGTTTGAGCAGCTTGACGGCCAATAGTGACGAGCTCGGCTGTTTCATCCCATGGATCAAGCCCGAGCCGGGCCATCATCGACAGGACGGTGACGTTATAACCTCTCCGATCCTCACCAACCGGCGCATAAAGAAAACGTTCGAAGTCACGCGGGTGTGGGTTGAGTAAACTTAGTTCGGCCATGATCACGCCTTTCAGTTTTGCGGGAGCGATCATCGCTCCACTTTGCAACAGTTTACGCCCAGGCTGATCAGGGTGCCCTTACACAGGTCAGTGCGTCAGACCGCACGCAGGGCACTCTCAATCGCTTGCTGCGCCTCCGGCCACAATCCCACTAAATAGGCTAACCTGTGTCAGCACGTTCCCATCGCGTCTGATGTAATTGAAAGAAGTCGGACAACTGTGCGGGCTCCAAAATTGGAAGACTGCAGACAGCGGCATCCGGCGCATCAGCAAAAATCTCGGAGATCAGCAGCTATGCGCTCATCCAGTTTCAGTGTCACGTTCCTGCATCCGTTCAGTCTGTCCGGTATCGGGCGCGAATTGTCAGCTGGGGGCTATGAAGTCCTGATCCAGGACGAAGTTCTAAGCGGTCACGGCTTCGAGAGCTATCAGAGAGTCGCAACCTATATGTCCGTTCCAGGCCGAGATGGTCGGGTGGGTTGGATGGAATTGCTCCCTGTCAGCGAAGGCAACTTGAGAGAGGCGCTGAAACAGGATCGGTGCACGACCGACGAGACACAACAAAGCGAGGCGGCGCTTTCTCCGCAGGAGGACTTGAAATGAATACCCCTGAATGGCTCAAACCCGGGATCTACGGTGCTCTGATCGGCGCAGTCGTCGTCAGCATAGCTGGATTTTCGTGGGGAGGTTGGGTGACGGGCGGCACATCAAATGACCGCGCGATGGCAATGTCACGCGTCGATGTCATCAGCTCTCTGGTGCCGGTCTGTCTCGACATGGCCAACTCGGACCCCGCCCGTGCTGACAAGCTGGCAGTAATCCGTGCAGCCTCGACCTATCGTAGGCGCAATACGCTCATCGACACTGGATGGGCCACTGTACCCGGCATGGACGCCCCTAATGCTGCCCTCGCACAAGCCTGCCTTCAAGCGCTGGATGTCGACAATCAGCCGGAGGGCGCGGAAAACGTGATCAACAAGGGATGAGTCGCGTCACCCCGAATCCGTCACCGGAGGACTCTGATCTTGAAAGGCGTGTCCTTGCTCACGAGAGGATACTGCAAGCGCTGATTGCGTTCATGGCGCGTACGGAACCGCGTTTCATCGATCACCTGAGGGAGCGGTTTGTGGAGCCGATGCGCTTCGCGCGGCACGAGCATGACCACCGCGAAACCGATGACTATGCCGAAGAGTTCATTCGTGCCGTATTGTCACTTGGAGAGTTGCGCGATCCTGCACCCAATAAGTCGACAGCGACCGACGAACATCCCGATTGGTCCAATCACGGAGAACACCGCGACCACTCTCAGGGCCATCAGGGCAGCGGAGACCGCATCCAGGTACGTGATCGCAACGGGATCTGGGAGGTGAGGGTCGACGGCAAGTTCCACGGTGACTACCACCAGAAGGAAAACGCACTGGCAGCGGTGAGCAGGGTAAAGTTGCTGCCGCAGTAGCCCAAAGCCACGACATCGATGAGACGACATCATGCCCCGCGTCCCGGTGCCGACGGGCGCGTGGGACCTGTTGCAGCAACAAGAAAGAGAATAGCCTCTATGGAAGAGCCAAACCACGAATTCATTGTCATATTTGCCCGACCGTTCCGCATTCCCGGCTTTCCTGAAACACTTCCGGCGGGGGAGTACGAAGTAGAAAGCGATATGGTTTCGCCACCGGACCTCCGCGACCCTGGAGGCTGGAAGGAGTCTGTGCAGATAAAGCTCCACCCCCGCGTTTCCCATCCTGGATTGGCAAGGACGCTCACTGTTTCACTTGCCGACATTGATCTGGCTCGCGCCAAAGACAAGCTGACGGGGAAGGAACTAGCGGATCATTTGCTTGATGAGATGTTGGCCGACCCGATGGTCCGTCTTGTGATGAAGGCAGACGGTGTCTCCGAAGCGCATCTGCGGCATCTTTACTCGGGACACAAGGTGCCAAAACAAAGCACTGCAAGGGCGATCTCAGCGCGCGGCAGCCGAAAGGCGCGGGAGGACGAAGCAATTCGTGCCGCCGAAAACGAAGGAATGCCGTCGCAACCGTTCATGGGGTCGGGCTTGGCAAGACCAAAGTGACGGACAGAAATGAAATCGATCAAAGATTGGCGGATGCTGTAACGCAAAGAAAAGAAGCCGCAAGAAACTGCCTTCGAACTCATCGCCGTGAAGGTCTGCTTTCCGTCCGTCGAGCCAAAGCTCGCGCACCCGCAGCGAATGTCTGTTGTCCGCCCTTTTGTGACGGACAAATTGTACTCATACGGCGCTGCCCTCAAGGAAATAGGCGCTGCTGACCGGCAGGCGACGGGTCGCTGGCTCAACAAGCGAGCCGAGAATTCACACCTGCCATTCCGACGTAGGGAGCGGGCCATGCTCCGCTTCCGGCGCATGCGAAGTCTTCAACAGTTCGCCGCCGTCCATGCCTCTGTCTTAAACGATTTCAATTCGGAGCGTCACTTCTTCTCCCGTGCCCACTTCAAGCTGAACCGCTCCGCCGCTCTTGCCGAGTGGCGCGAACTCGGCGCGACATAAGGGACAGTGTGACTGTCCTAGTGGAGACTGGTTCGCATTAGTCTGACAGCACCGCCACATTTTTGCGGCACCCCTAAACTTCTGAT
>CAXQAV010000421.1:0-4013 GCA_964221795.1 Luminiphilus sp.
GGCTGCACAAACTCGGCGATGCGCTCCTGATAGAGCTGGGCAATCGCCTCTTCGGGCACATCCATCTGATCCTGGATCATGCTTGGCGTCAGCCATGCAAAGGTGATCTCGCGGGTCTCGGGGGCGGTGAATTCCTCGGGGTTGGCGTCGTAATGGGCCTGCTGGTCGGCCTCCGTCGCTCCTGCAACGGGGGCGGTCAGATCATCGGCGTCGACAATAGCCCATGTGATCGCACGGTTTTCGGCGGTGAATTGCACAAGCGTGTTGGCCAGTGTCTGAGGCTGCGGCACGCCGCTGACAACGGCACCCTGCAAAAGGGTGCGTGCGGTTTCTTCGCGCAGCTCGTTTTCGAATTCGGCAGGGGACTGGCCGGATTGCTGCAGGGCAAGGCGATAAGTCTCGCGGTTAAAGCCGCTGGCCCCTTGGAACTGAGGAATGGCCTGGAGGCGGGCAAAGACGTTTTCGTCGCCAACCGAAATACCAAGGTCAGCAGCTTCGTTATCCATGGTGCGCAGCAGGACAACTTCGTTCAGGGCAATCTGGTCGATGCCAAAGGCCTGCGCCTGCTGGAAGGAAATCTGTTGGCCGAACTGGGCAGAAAGAGCGCGGATCTGACCGTTGAGCGCACGTTGATAGGCCTGCACCGAGACCTCTTTTTCACCGACGGTGCCAATCGTGCGGATCGTCCCGCTGAGACCGCCTGTCCCGAAGCCGGCAAGACCCAAAAGGATCACCCCGACGATGACCCAGGCGCCATACCGCGTTTTCTTTTTTTCTGCCATTGGATTGCTGCTCCACCCGCTGATTGGCGCATGAATAAGGGTGCGCGCCGAGGGGTGCAAGCCTTCACAGGGTCAGTGCGGCAAGCCGTTCAAAAAGGGTCCTGACGCCAGCACGATCGATATTGGCAAATGCGATGCGCAACTGGCTTTCGCCGCCTGGCATCTCGTCGGGCATGAACATGGTGCCGGGCAGGAGCAGGATGCCGGCCTCTTTGACCAGAAGCGGGGCCAGATCGGCAGATGACATGGCAAAGCGATGCTTCACATAGGCGAAATAGGCGCCACAGCCCAAGAGCTCCCAGCCTTTGGCGGCGATCAGTGGGAAGTGCTCGGCAATCGCGGCGCGCCGGTCGAGGATTTCGTCCCGTTCACCCGCAAGCCACTGGTCAAGGTTCTGCATTCCCCAAAGTGCCGCGCGCTGTCCTAGCTGGTTGGGGCAGATGGTGACCGTGTCGAGAAATTTCTCTATTTCGGCGAGCCGTGCCTCCGATGCGATCACTACCCCGACGCGGTGGCCCGTCAGCCGGTAAGCCTTTGAAAAGGAATAGAGCTGGATCAGCGTGTCGTCCCAGTTCTCATCCGTGAAAAGATCATGGGGCGCACCGCTGCGGCTGTCAAAGTCGCGATAGGTTTCATCGACGATCAGGGCGATGCCCTTGCTGCGCGCAAGGTCGCAAAAGGCGCGGAGTGTCTCTGTGGGGTATTCGACGCCGCAGGGGTTGTTTGGACTGACCAACGCGATGGCGCGGGTGCGGTCGGTGATGAGCGTGGCGGCTGCCGCGGCATCGGGGATCATCCCGTCGCCCGTCATGAGCGGGACAGTCCTGACCCCCGACATATCGAGCCACATGCGGTGGTTGAAGTAGTAGGGGACAGGCACGATGACCTCGTCACCTTCGGTACAGAGCGTGGCGATTGCCGCAGCAAAAGCCTGATTGCAGCCCGAGGTGATGGCAACCTGTGACGGGCGGACCTCGCCGCCGTAGCTTGCGGTCCAGCGTTTGGCGACTTCCGCGCGCAGGGCGGGCAGGCCGAGGACCGGACCGTAGAGATGCGCCTCGGCGTCCTGCATCACGATCTCGGCCATGGCGGCCCGCAACGGGGCGGGGGGCGGATCAACCGGCGCGGCCTGACTGACGTTGATCAGGGGACGGTCTGCCGGATGTGTGACCCCGTCGAGCCAGCGGCGCGCCTCCATCACGGGCGGGGCAAAGGTGCTGGCGGTGCGGGTTAGGGGCATGGGTCACCTGATCGGTTGGAAATGCCGGATGTCAGAGCGCAGATGTGTCCGGCGAGACTATTTCTGGGCCAAGACTGACGGAGTCAATCCTTGCCGCGATAGGGTTCGACGTATTGCAGCGCCATATCCCAAGGGAAGAAGATCCAGGTGTCCTGACTGACCTCGGTAATAAAGGTATCCACCTGCGGCCGCCCCTTGGGTTTGGCATAGACTGTCGCGAAATGCGCCTTGGGGTAGAGCTTGCGCACCAGTTCAAGGGTTTTTCCGCTGTCGACCAGATCGTCGACAATCAGGATGCCGGTACCATCGCCCATCATGTCGGCGTCAGGCGATTTCAGCACCTTTGCGTCAGACTGGTGCTGGTGGTCGTAGCTCTTGACGCTGATGGTATCGACGGTGCGCACATCCAGCTCGCGGGCGACGATCATCGCGGGCGCCATGCCGCCACGGGTGATGGCGACAATGGCGCGCCATGCGCCATCAACGGGGCCATGCCCGTCCAGCCGCCAGGCTAGTGCACGGCTGTCACGGTGGATCTGGTCACAGCTGATATGACAGCCTTTCTCGTGGGGCAGGCGGTCTGTCATGGCGGGCCTCTTATTCTTTGGTGATATCAGGGGCGTCCACAGCCTTCATGCCGACCACATGGTAGCCCGCATCGACGTGGTGGATCTCGCCGGTCACCGCGCTGCCGAGGTCAGAGAGCAGATAGAGCGACGACTTTCCGACTTCTTCCTGTGTCACTGTCCGGCGCAGCGGCGAGTTGTATTCATTCCAGCGCATGATCAGGCGGAAGTCGCCGATGCCGGAAGCCGCGAGCGTCTTGATCGTGCCCGCGCTGATGGCATTGACGCGGATGCCCTTCTTGCCAAGGTCTTCGGCCAGATAGCGCACGGAGGCTTCGAGCGCCGCCTTGGCCACACCCATGACGTTGTAGTGCGGCATGACCTTTTCCGCGCCGTAGTAAGTCAGCGTCAGGCAGGAACCGCCGTCGGTCATCAGTTTTTCGGCACGCTGGACAACAGCTGTGAAGGAATAAACCGAGATATCCATCGACATCTGGAAATTGGCACGTGTGGTGTCAACGTAGCGGCCGCGAAGTTCGTTTTTGTCTGAAAAACCAATCGCATGCACGACGAAGTCCAGCTTGCCCCAGTGGGCTTCGAGTTCAGCGAAGAGCGCGTCGATGCTGGCTTCGTCGCCCACGTCGCAGGGCAGGACGATATCGGAACCAACAGAGGCTGCCAGCGGATCAACCCGCTTTTTCAGTGCCTCGCCCTGATAGGAGAAGGCAAGTTCGGCACCGGCGTCGGCGCAGGCCTTCGCAATACCCCATGCAATCGATTTGTCATTGGCCAGACCCATAATCAGGCCGCGTTTGCCCTGCATCAATTGAGTGGTCATTTCTGCTTACCCCTACGTCAGTTTGACTTCACCACTCTCTCGTTTAGGCGATTGGCCGACCACCGGCAAGCGGTGAAAAAACGCGGGAAATTTTCTTGCGGGACCAAAGAATTAACCATAGCGTAAAGGTCGGGACGCAGGCACAGGAGCAGCGGTTGTCAGACAGGAGCTACATTTTCGCGGGGGAAGATCCTTTTGTGATTGCCCAGGGCTGGCTGGCCGAAGCGACGAAAAGCGAACCGAATGATCCCAATGCGATTGCCTTGGCGACAGTCGATGAAACAGGGCTGCCCAATGTGCGCATGGTGCTTCTCAAAGAGATCGAAAGCGGTGCTTTCGTTTTCTACACCAACTACGAGAGCAGCAAAGGGCGCGAGATCATCTCCTCGGGGAAAGCGGCGTTTGTGATGCATTGGAAGTCTTTGCGTCGCCAGATCAGGGTGCGCGGTACCGTCACCAAAGAGGACGGACCTCAGGCCGATGCTTACTTTCAGACACGTTCCCTCCAAAGCCGTCTTGGGGCGTGGGCTAGCAAACAGTCACAACCGCTTGAATCCCGTGGGGCTTTGATGGCAGATGTGGCAAAA
>CAXQAV010000422.1:0-2654 GCA_964221795.1 Luminiphilus sp.
CTCTTGTGACTGGAGTTCAGACGTGTGCTCTTCCGATCTGCGCCCGAGACAACCTGCCCGCCTTCAGGCAGACGGAAGAAGTTGAACTCCGCAACCGATACACCTTCGGCATTTCTCAGAAGTTGATAGAGATTGCACCTTTCCGGCTCGCCCTCGGGTGCTTTGATGCAGCGCACCGACCAGTCACCAAAGAACTCGCGTTCGTAAGCATCGCCGACCGCCGGTTCGACCGACTGACCGATGTCGAATTCCGAACTGTCCTCGACAGCGGCCTCTTGTGCGGCTGTCATAGACCCCATCGTGAGGGCGGAAATGAGCAGGGCGGATGTCAGAAAACTGCGCATGATGAACCTCTTTTGTTTTGCGTTGCCTAGCATGTAGCACGCCGGGCCAACAGGGAGATTTATGAGAATTGCGCAAAAGACCGCTCACGATTTCGCGGGGTCCGAACACGAAGAAGGGCCCCCCAAGAGGACCCATCTCCATGTTCTCCCTGTCGGACTTGGCCGACTAATTGAAGGCACGCTACGAAAAGGTTTTGGGACCGTCAACCGGAAAACCATGACTTCTTGGTGATAATTTGGGCATGCAATTGTATGCAAAAAGCCGTGCCCGAAGGCACGGCAGTCTGATAGGGAGGAACGCAGAAACAGGCGCAATGCGCCCGTCAATGCGCTGATTAGGCTGGCACGAAATGGTTAAGATTGTATCCTCGCGCACAATCGGAACGAGGAGCAGGCATGTCTGAGATAATTTTCATCGGTGGCGGCGGCGAAGGCTACAGCGCGGCACAAACCTTACGGCTGGACAAGGCAAACCGCCACGGTCTTGTCGCTGGGGCCACAGGGACCGGCAAGACTGTCACGCTCCAGATCATGGCCGAGGCGTTCTCGGCTGCAGGCGTGCCTGTCTTCCTCTCTGACGTGAAAGGTGACCTGTCGGGTCTCGCAGTGAGCGGCTCGCCTGAGGGCAAACTGCACGAGCCTTTCATGGCGCGTGCGCAGACAATCGGACTGGACCTGCAGTATGACAGTTTCCCCGTCACATTCTGGGATCTCTTTGGTGAACAGGGTCACCCGATCCGCGCAACGGTGGCCGAGATGGGGCCGCTGCTATTGGCCCGACTGATGGACCTGACAGACGCGCAGGAAGGTGTGCTGAACGTAGCCTTCCGTGTTGCTGATGAGGAAGGCCTGCCACTTCTGGATCTGAAAGACCTACAGGCGCTTCTGGTCTGGGTCGGCCAGAATTCCAAAGAACTCTCGCTGCGCTATGGCAATGTCGCGGCATCTTCGGTCGGGGCGATCCAGCGAGCGCTCTTAGTGCTGGAAAATCAGGGCGGCTCGGCGTTCTTTGGTGAACCGGCGCTTGATCTGTCGGATATGATGCGCCGGCGTGACGGGCGGGGTGAGATCAATATTTTGGCCGCTGATCAGTTGATGGGCAGCCCGCGCCTTTATGCGACTTTCCTTCTGTGGCTGCTCTCGGAACTCTTCGAGGAGCTGCCCGAGGTCGGCAACCCCGACAAGCCGAAGCTGGTTTTCTTCTTTGACGAGGCGCATCTGCTTTTTGATGACGCCCCCAAGGCGCTGGTGGACAAGGTCGAGCAGGTCGCGCGCCTGATCCGCTCCAAGGGGGTTGGCGTTTATTTCGTCACTCAGAACCCTGCTGACATACCGGATGACGTTCTTGGCCAATTGGGCAACCGCGTGCAGCACGCGCTGCGGGCCTTTACGGCTAAAGACCGCAAGGAACTGAGGACTGCCGCCGAGACCTATCGCGACAACCCAGCTTTCGATACTGCCGAGGCGATCCAGCAGGTCGGGACGGGCGAGGCGGTCACATCGTTCCTCGACCGCAAGGGCATCCCCGAAATTGTGCAGCGGACATTGATCCGCCCGCCGTCTTCGCAACTGGGGCCGATCGACAACGCGACCCGCAAGTTCCTGATGGCCGAGAACGCGATGGCCGGAAAATACGACGACCCGCTCGACCGCGAAAGCGCCTTCGAGATTCTGCAAAAGCGGGCCGAGGCCGCTGCAAAGGCAGCAGAAGAGGCCGAAGCCGAAGAGGCGCGGCTTGAAGAGCAGGAGCGCGAGTTCAAAGCCGCACGGCGCTATGATGGCGGGCGGAGCAGTTCGTCACGTTCGACGACATCTTCGCGACGGAAATCGTCCAGCGAGAGCTTTGGCGGGGCGCTGGCCTCTGTCGTGGCCAAAGAGCTGAAGGGGACAACCGGCCGCCGTATCGTGCGTGGTATTCTGGGCGGCTTGTTCAAGGGGCGGTAGCTGTCGGACCGCTCCGGTGTTTGCGATTTACAAACAACGGTCCCGGCGGCACCAGATGCGTGAAATCAAATTGCGACGTACCAACCCATGCTGACCATTCTTCTGATAGGGCTTCTGCCCAGCATGTTGCTGGTCGGTCTGGGCGGGTTGGTGCGCAACCGCCTTTCGGAGAACGCCTGGACCGGGCTTGATCGTCTGAATTTTGAGATCCTGTTTCCGGCGCTCATCTTTTCCACCGCAGCGGCCCGACCCATCGCAATCGAGAATATCGCGGTTGTCGGTCCGCTGGTGTGGGCGATCCTTGCGTTGGGGCTTGGGCTCGGGTGGTTTGCCCGCAGGTTTGGTCCCGACCGGTTTCTGGATTTT
>CAXQAV010000423.1:0-12563 GCA_964221795.1 Luminiphilus sp.
CGAGGCTTCCCAGCTTTCGGCCAGCTCGCCCTTGAGAGTGCCGTCTGCTGCCACTTCGGTCAGGCTGTCAAAAACCGCACCTTGGGCCGAAGCGATCATGAACAGGTCCGAATGGGTCCGGCTGTCCCAGCTATCAGATGTGTTGGCACCCGACAGACCGGCTGTCAGCTTGCCGCCACGTGTCTGGGCGCGCAGGGGCAAGCCTGTCAGGCCAAGCACACCTGCGGCAGCACCCGTCTTCAAGAGACCGCGTCTGCTAATTCCATGCATTTGAGTTTTCTCCCTAGTTGTTAGATGGGCTCGTCCGGCCCTGTTGTTCTCATCACTTGGATGGATGATTCGGATTACATCTTATCAACGGCTGCATCGCCAATGTTATCAACTCCGCGTTCGTTGAGCAGATTAGTGAGCCAGTCAGGGTCCATTTCAGGGACCGAGGACAGCAAAAGGTCAGTGTAAGGGTGGTGCGGTGGCTGGAACATGTCGTGCTTTGGCCCCTGTTCCACGACGCGCCCGTCCTTCATCACAACCACTTCGTCCGCGATGGCGCGCACCGTCGCGAGGTCGTGGGTGATGAACATATAGGTCAGCTTCAACTCGTCCTGAAGGCGCGCCAAAAGGCGCAGGATGCCTTCGGCGACAAGTTGGTCCAGCGCAGAGGTGACCTCGTCGCAGATAATAAACTTGGGTTCCGCCGCCAGCGCACGGGCAATCCCGATCCGCTGTTTCTGCCCGCCTGACAGCTCGGACGGCAGGCGGTGATAGAACTTCGAAGGCTCCAGCTCGATCTGTTCCAGCAGGGCATCAACCTTGCGGCGCTTTTCCTTGCCTTTGAGACCCAGATAGAACTCGACCGGACGCGCGATGATCTGGCCGATGGACATCCTCGGGTTCAGCGCGGTGTCCGCCATCTGGTAGATCATCTGGACCTGCCGCAAATGCTGCTTGGAACGTTTGCGGTAGTCGGCGGGCAATGCCGCACCATCCAGCATGATCTGCCCCGCTTTGGGCGGCAACAGTCCGGTGATGCAGCGCGCCGTTGTCGATTTGCCCGAGCCGCTTTCGCCCACTACAGCAACGGTACGGCCTTCGTGCAGATCAAAGCTGACATCATGCAGCACCGGCACGGTGCCATAGGCAGCATCGACATTCTGGACGCTTATCACCGGAACAGCACCCGTCTGCACCGCTGGTTTGGTCGGACGCTCGAAACTGCGCACGGCCCAAAGCGACTTGGTATAGTCCTGTGTCGGTGCTGCGAGCATCGTGCGCGTATCAGCAGTTTCGACTTCGTCGCCTTTCAGCAGCACTTTGATCTGGTCGGCCATCTGCGCCACAACCGCGAGGTCATGGGTGATATAGATCGCCGCCGTGTTGAACTGGTCGACAATATCGCGGATCGCGGCCAGCACCTCGATCTGGGTCGTCACGTCCAGTGCCGTCGTCGGTTCGTCAAAAATGATCAGATCAGGGCGGCAGGACATGGCCATTGCCGTCATGCAACGCTGCAACTGGCCACCCGACACCTGATGCGGATAACGGAACCCGATCTGTTCGGGGTTAGGGAGACGCAGCTTGCGATAAAGCTCGATCCCGTCGGCCTCACTCTCGGAACGGCCCATCACACCATGCTGGACCGGCCCCTCGACATGCTGGTCGATCAGCTTGTGAGCAGGGTTAAAGCTGGCAGCAGCAGATTGTGCAACATAGGCTATGCGCTTACCCAGCAGTTCACGTTTGGTTGCGGCAGACGCCTTCAGCAGGTCAATCCCGTCGAACTCAACTGTGCCTTCGCTGATCCGCACGCCATCACGGGTATAGCCCATTGCAGCCAGACCCAATGTCGATTTCCCCGCACCGGACTCACCGATCAGCCCCAAAACCTCGCCCCGTTTCAGGGTCAGATCGACGCCGTTGATGATCGGCATCCAGGTTTCATCGCTGCGGCCTTCCATTTTGACGCCGCGCATTTTGACAAGGATATCGGTGTCGTCGGTCATATCACTCCTTCAACCCCGAGGATTTGTGCAGCATCCAGTCCACGACAAAGTTGACGGCCACGGTCAGCAGGGCAATCGCTCCCGCGGCAAGAAGGGGCGCAGTGGCTGCCATAGGCGCAAAGGCCGCAAAGTTCACGAAGCTGGCGAGGTCACGGACCATGGTGCCCCAATCGGCGAGCGGTGGTTGGATACCGACGCCAAGGAATGACAGCGAAGCAATGGTCAGGAACACAAAGCAGAAGCGCAGCCCGAATTCGGCCAGCAGCGGCGCGGTCGCATTGGGCAGGATTTCCTTGAAGATGAGGTAGCCCAGTCCCTCACCCCGCAACTTGGCAGCTTCGATATAGTCCATCACGACGATGTTCTGCCCGACCGCGCGCGCAAGTCGGTAGACCCGCGTGCTGTCGATCACCGCGATGATCAGCACCATGAAGACGGTCAGAGGCACGCCCAGTTGCGGGGCCCAGACGCTCGCAATGGTCATCAGCAGAAGCGCAAAGATCAGCGACGGAATGGCCATGAGCACATCAACCATCCGCGACAGAACCTGATCGAGCCAGCCACCCAATGTCGCTGCAAGGAAGCCGAACGTGCCACCGAGGAAGAACGCAAGGCAAGTGGTCGCAAAGGCGATGCCGACGGTATTCTGCGCGCCATAGATCAGACGGCTCATGATATCGCGCCCGATCTGGTCAGTGCCCAGCGGAAAGTCAGGGTTCCCACCCATCGCCGGATCGCCACCCGGAATGATGTTGGCCGCAACGCCGGGGATGATCTGCTCCTGACCATAGGGTGCAATCACTCCAGCAAAGATCGCGAAAATCGCGTAGACGATGATCGTCAGGATGCCGAAGGAAGCGGTCAGCGGCATGCTGCGAAACAGCTTCTTGCTCCATGTTGTCCCTACGTTGCGCCCCAGAAGACGGAAGAGCCATGCCGCAATCGCAAAGAGGATCATCCCTTCGATTGCGATCCTCAGGAAAAAGAACTTGTTGGCGATCTGCGGATCGGCACTGCGGCCCTGCATATAGGCCCAGATGAGCCAGCCCAGCACGAAGACGCCAAGGATATAACCATAAGCCACGCCAAACGGCATATCGCGGAACTTGAGCGCATTGCCTGTGACGGCTTGTCCCGCATAGCGGAACACCCATGCGATCCCCAGCATGGCGATCAGTGATATGCCAAGCCACAGGATCATTTCGGGTGCCTCAGTCGCGGGTTCGACAGGATCGACATGATGTCGGCGGTCAGGTTCAGCAGGATAAAGGCTGTCGCAAAGATCAGGCAGCAGGCCTGTACGACCGGAATGTCGCGGATCTTCACACTATCCACGAAGAGCTGGCCGATACCCGGATAGACAAAGACGACCTCGACCACGACCACACCGGTGATCAGATAGGCAAGGTTCAGCGCGATAACGTTGATAATCGGCGCCAGCGCGTTGGGCAGCGCGTGCTTGACGATCACACGCATGGGCGAAAGGCCCTTGAGCCGCGCCATCTCGATATAGGGCGAGGCCAGCAGGTTGATGATCGCCGCACGGGTCATCCGCATCATATGGGCGGTGACGACAAGGGTTAGGGTCAGGGCGGGCAGCATCGACTTTTCCAGACGCTCGCTGAAGGGCATGCCTTCAAAGATGTTCGACAGCGACGGAAAGATCGGGTTCAGCACCGCAAGGAACAGGATCAGGATGTAGGCCAGAAAGAACTCGGGGCTCGAGATCGACGACAGCGTGAAAATATTGGTCGCGCGATCAAAGACGGTGTTGCGGTAGAGGGCTGCCAGCACACCGAGGACAATCGAAAAGGGCACCGCAATTGCCGCGGTGACCATGGCGAGGAACATCGTGTTGGCAAAGCGCGGTGCAATCTGTGCGGCAACCGTCGTCGCACCAGAATCGGTGCCGGTGAAGGTCGCAAAGTTGGCTTGCGCGAAACTGGTCCCCAGATCGCCCTGCACAACACCACCCAGCCAGTCGAAATAGCGGGTGATCATCGGCTGATCGAGACCGAGGTCGCGCCGGATCGAGGCGACGGCCTCTGGCGTGGCACCTTGGCCGAGGATGGATTCTGCGAAATCGCCGGGCAACAGGTTGACGGCCACAAAGATCACAATCGACACGATCAGAAGTGTCAGCAGACCAAGTGCAAGTCTTTGAAGGATGATTCTTAGGACGCTGCCCAAAACTCACAAATACTCCCGTTCCCTCCGATGAAGATTAACGAGTGAATTTCAGGAGTAAAGCCTAAAGCCCGAGTGCGCTGCGATGAGTTCCAAACATGTCCATCGTCCGCACAAGCTCTGCGGTGATGCCGGGTTCGGATAATGCGTGCCCTGCACGCCCGATAAATGTCAGTCGTGACTTGGGCCAGGCCTTTGACAGAAGGTGCGCCGAGAAGGGCGGGCAGATCATGTCATAGCGCCCCTGCACGATGGCGCCGGGGATATCTGCGATTCTCGCCATGCGGTAAGGATGCAAGATTTGCTGGTCTTCAGACAGGAACCCCATGTTCTGGAAATAGTGGTTCTCCAAACGGGCAAAGGCACGCGCGTATTCCGCAGGGCTTTCGCCAGTGATCCCGTCACTATCCATCGCCGCAAGCGCATTTTCCCACGATGCCCATGCCCGCGCAAAGCGGATCTCGGTTGATCTGTCACCCGAGAAAAGCCGGCGGTGATAGGCCCCGATCAGATCATCCTGCTCGTCCGCCGGAATGATCGAAGTGAACCGCGCCCAGAGATCGGGCCAGAAATTCGCGGCACCGCCGCCATAGAACCAGTCCAGCTCGCGCTGGGTCATCAGAAAGACCCCGCGCAATGTCAACGCCGCGACATGGGAAGGATGTGCCTGCGCATAGATCAGCGCCAGCGTCGCCCCCCAGGAACCACCGAAAACAATCCAGCGGTCAATGCCAAGTGTCTTGCGGATCAACGCGATGTCAGCGACCAGATGCCAAGTGGTATTCGCCGCGACCGAGGCATGGGGCCGCGAACGGCCACAGCCGCGCTGGTCAAAGAGGATGACACGAAAAATAGCACGGTCGAAGTACCGCCGCATCGCAGGGCTGCACCCGCCGCCCGGGCCGCCGTGCAGGACGACAACCGGGATTCCGTCAGGGTTGCCACATTGTTCAACATAGATCGTATGACCATCCCCGACCTCCAGCATCCGCTGATCAAAAGGATCAATGGGCGGGTAAAGATGTGCGCCTGGGCGCTTTTGTCCTACGACTTTGTCCATAAGCACCCTATATCCCCAATCGACACGACTGACCATGAACGAGGCGCAAAATGTCGGCAACAAATACCGTTGACCCATCCGAAATCGCAAAATTCGAGGCGATGGCGGCCGAGTGGTGGGATCTGAACGGCAAGTTCAAACCGCTGCACATGATGAATCCCGTGCGTCTCGACTATATCACCCGCCAGATTGCCGCCGAGTTCGGGCGTGACCTGTCCCAGCCGGATGCCTTCAAGGGGCTGCGGATTCTGGATATCGGCTGCGGTGGCGGCCTCCTCTGTGAGCCAATGGCGCGGCTTGGTGCGACTGTGGTAGGTGCCGACGCCGCTGAGCGGAATATTCCCGTTGCCCGCATTCACGCCGAGCAATCCGGCCTAGACATCGACTATCGCCACACGACAGCCGAGGCGATGGCGGACGCGGGCGAGCAATTCGACGTCGTCCTCAATATGGAAGTGGTCGAGCATGTCGCCGATCCGCAGGGCTATCTGAACGCCTGCCAAATGCTGATGAAACCCGGCGGGCTGCACATCTGCTCCACGATCAACCGCAACCCCAAGAGCTTTGCGATGGCGATTGTCGGGGCAGAATACATCATGCGCTGGCTGCCGAAGGGTACGCATGAATGGAATAAGTTCATTACACCTGATGAATTGTTCAGCTTGCTTGAAAAGGCGGGCATGACGCCTGTGGACCGCAAGGGCTTTGTCTTCAACTTCGCGCGGTTCACATGGTCGATCTCGGACCGCGATCTGTCCGTGAACTATGTCACAGCCGCGACGAAGCCCGCCTAGTCTACGTCACTCAGTTTCAGGCGCATCTCGCGCAGGATGGGCAGGGCGCTGCGGACCTTGTCCTCGCCCACATTGGTCACAACGTCAGAAATCACCGGCGCGATGGCGGCAAGCGCCGCATCGCGGGCAGCATGTCCGGCGGGGCTGATAGAGACCATCTTGCGGCGTGCGTCGTCCCAATCAGGGCGGATGTGGACCCAGCCGGCCCATTCCAGCTTGTGCAGCGTATTCGTCATGGCACCACGGGTCAGGTGGAATGTCTTGGCCAATTGCGCAGGCGAGCGTTCCGCACCGGCCCGCGCCAGGTGGTTCAGAACCGAGAAATGCGACAGCTCCATCCCCTTCGGCATCACCCGTGCCACACTGGCGCGGGCGAGTTGATCCACCATCAAAATCTCGCTGAAAAGCGACACGGCGAGATTATCTGAATGTTTGGACATTAGGGGCCTCTGAATGGGCGGTCGTGTTGCAGGGCCGCGATGCGTTTCCTGCTTTTTGCCACTTCCCCGAGGTCAAGATCAACCACCGCGACCCCAGGTCGCGTTCCCATGTCGAGCAAAACCTCGCCCCAAGGCGACACAGCCATGCTGTGCCCAAAGGTTTGGCGCTCTTTGCCTGACTGGGCCGGATGGGTGCCAGTCTGGGCCGCAGCCAGCACATATGAGCCGGTTTCGATCGCGCGAGCCCGCAAGAGCGGCTCCCAATGCGCGGCCCCTGTCACCGGCGAAAAGGCCGAAGGCACCAGCAGCACCTCGGCACCTGCCTGCGCAAGCGCGCGGTAGAGATACGCAAAACGGATGTCATAGCAGATGCTCAAGCCGACTTTTGCGAATGGGGTATCCACGATCACGGCCCGTTCACCGGGACGGTAACCCGCGGATTCGCGGTAGGTCTCAGTCTCGGAAACCGTCACATCGAACATGTGTATCTTGTCGTACCACGCGACAATCCTACCAGCCGGATCAATCAGGAACGACCGGTTGGCAAAGCGCCCGTCCGCATCGCCGGTCTTGAGCGCGAGCGAACCGACAGACAGCCAGACACCATAGCGCACCGCCGCGTCACGCAAGCCGGCCAGCGTCGGATCGTCTTCTTCAAGGTGGAGCACCGCATTCTGGCGGGACCTGTCCTGCGAGACACAGTTCGTCACCTCAGGCGTCAGGACAAACCCCGCCCCGAGGCCCGAAGCCTCTGCGATCATCTCGGTCGTGGTTTTCAGGTTCGCAACTGGATCATCGCTGGAGCTCAGCTGCAGGAGTGCGGCTTTCATGATGCCAGCAGGGCATCCAGCTTGCCGCCACGATCGAGCGCGAAAAGATCGTCACAGCCGCCAACATGCGTCCCGCCGACAAAGATCTGCGGAACGGTGCTGCCGCCATTGGCACGCTGGATCATCTCGGCACGGCGCTCGGGCTGGGCGCTGATGTTGACCTCTGCAAAGCTGACACCCTTTGACGTCAACAGACGCTTGGCCATGTGGCAAAAGCCACAGGTCGGTTTCGTGTAGATTTCGACATGTGCCATCTGGCAAGTCCTCTAGTCATGGTTAGCCATGATTTAAGGCCGTTTGACGACTCTTGCCAGTATTACAATTGACACTTTTGCGGCACCGGCAGCCAAGAGTGCCTCTGATGCTGCCGAAAGGGTCGCGCCCGAGGTCATGACATCGTCAACCAACAGGATCGGGCGTCCTTTCACCAGATGCCGCCTTTTGGGATGAACGGTGATTGCGCCCCCAAGGACCGCAAACCGTGCGTCCCGCCCGTGACCATCAAGAAGAACCGTCCTCTTCGGCCGCAAAAGCGCATCCACACAGACCTCGCAGCCCAGCGCACGGCCTAACGATTGCGCGAGCAGCCCTGCCTGATTGAACCGCCGCCGCAGGAGCCGTGTCCAATGCAGAGGGACTGGGACAATCAGGGTATCGTCCGCCACAAGCTCGCGCGCGGCTTTGGCCATCCATCCGGCCAGCGTCGGCACCAGATCGGTCCGGTCGCCATGCTTGAGCGCCAGAACCAAGCGCCGTCCCACATCCTGATAGGTCAACACTGCCCGTCCATGTGCCCAAGGGCGCGGCGTTGTCAGACAGTCATCGCAATGCACGACCGAACCGTCATTTTCACCCGGCAACGGCGCACCGCATGCGTCGCAGATGGTGCCCGATATGAACCCTGTGTCAGACCAGCATCCTGCGCAAAGCCCGTGTGCGCCCTCAACCGGCGCGTCACACGCAACGCAGGAGAAGGGGTAGATCGCCTGAATCACGCTTTGCAACCGCATGAATGCACCCTATGTGAGCCGCATGAAACCGCCCCAGATCACCGACCGCGCCGCCCTTTTGCGCAATCGCGCCCGCGCCGAGCCCTCTGCCCTGTTCCTGCAGGAGCAGGCCGCCGACGAACTTCAGGAAAGACTGAGCGAGGTTAACAAATCCTTTCAATCCGTGGCGATTGTGACGGGTTTCCCCGATTTCTGGGCTGAGCGCTTTCCCGAGGCCACGATCGTCAGCGATGACGAGGTTTTGGAACTGAAGCAAGGCACGCATGACCTTGTCATCCACGCAATGTCTCTGCACTGGGCCAATGATCCCGTGGGACAGTTGGTGCAATGCCGCCACGCGCTAAAGCCGGACGGGCTGCTGCTCTGCACATTTCTGGGCGGTCAGACTTTGCATGAGCTGCGTGCATCGCTCGGGCAGGCCGAAGTTTTGGTGACCGGCGGTCTCTCGCCCCGTATCGCGCCAATGGGCGAGATCAGGGATCTGGGCGGACTGCTGCAACGGGCCGGCTTCGCGCTACCAGTTGCGGACAACACGCCACTGACGGCAAGCTATGCCAATGCCTTCCACCTGATGCACGACCTGCGGAAGATGGGCGAAAACAATGCCTTGGCCGACAGGATCAAGCACCCGACGCGCCGCAATGTTCTGACGGAAGCCGCCAGTATCTACGCCGAAAACTTCCGCAATGCCGACAACCGCGTGGATGCGACCTTTGAACTGATCACCTTGACAGGCTGGGCACCCGACGACAGCCAGCCCAAACCGCTCCGTCCCGGAAGCGCAACGGCGCGGCTGGCCGATGCCCTCGGGACAGAAGAAAAGCCGCTTGATAGGTCCAATGATTGATTTGGGACGTATTTCATTTAACTCGCACCCGAATGACGCTACCAAAAGGGCAATGACCATGTTTGATGCACAACACAGCGCAGAGGAACGCCCCGCCGTTTGTCCCGTCCACGCGCAACCCGATCACCCGCCTGTTAAACCGGCGCGGGTCGGTATTCTTGTGGCCAACCTCGGCACGCCCGACGGGACAGACTATTGGTCCATGCGCCGCTATCTGAACGAGTTTCTGTCCGACAAGCGCGTGATCGACTATTCCGCATGGATCTGGCAGCCGCTCCTGCAGCTTGTGATCCTGTCCAAGCGCCCGTTTTCCTCCGGTGCCGCCTACAAATCGATCTGGAATGAAGAGGCGAACGAAAGCCCCTTGATGACAATTACCAAGGCGCAGACTGCCGCGATCAAGGCCAAGATGGTCGAGCGCTATGGCGACGATGTGCGTGTCGACTTCTGCATGCGCTACGGCAACCCTTCGACCAAATCCAAGGTCCGCGAGATGGTCGAGGCCGGCTGCACCAAGATTCTCTTCTTCCCGCTCTACCCGCACTATGCAGGTGCGACTTCAGCCACGGCGAATGACCAGTTCTTCCGCGCCCTGATGGAGGAGAAATGGCAGCCCATCGCGCGTGTCGTGGAACCCTACTACGACGATCCCGCGTATATCGAAGCGCTCGCCCAATCCATTGAACGGGCTTACGAAAACGCTGAAACGCGTCCGCAAAAACTGGTGTGTTCCTACCACGGCGTGCCGGAACGCTATCTTCGGGAGGGCGACCCCTATCACTGCCAGTGCCAGAAGACGACGCGCTTGCTCAAAGAGCGCCTTGGCTGGGACGATACCGAGATCGTCACCACCTTCCAGTCGCGCTTTGGCCCTGAAGAGTGGCTCAAGCCCTACACAGTCGAAGAGGTCGCGCGTCTGGCCAAAGAAGACGGCATCAAGAATATCGCTGTCTGCGCCCCTGCATTCTCGGCTGACTGCATCGAAACGCTGGAAGAGATCAACGAAGAGATCAAAGAAAGCTTTGAGCACGCAGGCGGTGAGCAGTTCACCTATATCCCCTGCCTGAACGATGATTCGGCGCATATCGAGGCGCTCTGCGGTGCCATTGACCGCAACCTCAAGGGCTGGTTGGCCTGAGCCAGATGAAAGTCGAGCTGACCGAGAGTGGTGCCATTGTCGATGCGCACGACCTCGGCCCGCTTCTTGGCATTTCGCCCGCAGAAGTTCCCAAAAAAATGCGCAATGGCGAGATCACCAGCCGCTCTGAGCAGGGGATTGACGAGGATGCAGGCAACATCCGGCTGACCTTCTGGTATCAGGGACGCAGGGTCCGTTTGACATGCGACAGCGCAGGAAATGTGCTGAAAACCAGCCGCACAATACCGGAAAACCTATTCTCTCAACCAAGCTAAAGTGGCGGTAACCGTCGCGGATGATGCTTGTAAATTGGGCAGATAACGCGAAAACTATGGCAGAAATGCCCTGAAATTCAACGCGTTCACTGTTTTGTGGCTCTCGCCTTAGTTGTCCTGCCTCATTAGGGCCGCATTTTTCCTGCATATATGTGGCGTTAGAGTGTGTTTGAGGCGTGCCTTTTGGCGCGAGTCCTGGTGAAAATATGACAGCAGCGCATCATGCTGATCTGGATGTCGCACCCCCATCGGGGAGCGAAGCCCTCCCAAGTGGTACTAACCTGTTGGGAGACCAGTTCACGATCGAGCGCTCTCTCAGCAACGGGGGGTTCGGTATTACCTACCTCGCGAAGGACAACTTTCTGAGCCGTCGCGTTGTTATCAAGGAATGCTATCCCGAAGTCTTTTGCCGGCGCGAAGGCCAAAACGTACTTGTGCGCTCGAATGTGCATGAAGAGAAATACCGCGCGATCGTTCAGATGTTCATGCGCGAAGCCCGTGCGATCGCCAAACTCAAGCACCCCAATATCGTCGGTGTGCACCGTATCTTTGAAGACAACGAGACCGCCTACATGGTTCTTGACCTGATCGAGGGCCGCGATCTTCTGAGCGTGATCAAGGATACTTATGACGAAGTGTCGCCAGAGCAGATCAAGGAACTACTGCTCAAGGTGCTCGACGCCATCGATCTGGTGCACCAGCACGACCTACTCCACCGCGATATCTCGCCGGATAACATCCTGCTGGATAAATGGGGTAACCCGATCCTGATCGACTTCGGCGCGGCCCGCGAAGAGGCGAGCCGCGAGACACGTGCGGTATCGACAGTGCTCGTCGTCAAAGACAGCTATTCCCCGCAGGAATTCTACTTTGCTGGTGGCAAGCAAAGCCCGAGCAGTGATCTCTATGCGCTGGGCGCAACCTTCTACCACTTGATCAGTGGCGAGGCCCCACCAAACAGCCAGACCCGCATGGCGGAATTTGCCAGCCAGAACCCTGATCCCTGTGAGCCGCTGGCAGGCCGTTTCCCCGAATACGAGCCCGAGTTCCTCGAGGCCATCGACAAGGCCATGGCCATCCTGCCGCGTGAACGCCTCCAGTCTGCGCGGGAATGGATGAACATCATCACCGGACGCAAGGACAAGGTCCGCCCGATCCGCCAGACTCCGCCCGACGATCTGAACAAGGTTCTCACCCGCCTTGTGTCGGAAACCAACGAGTATCTGAGCGCGGAACCACGTGGTGCTGACCCGCGCACACGTCGCCAGCCGACACATGCCACCAAGGCCGCAGAAGCCGCGCCTGATGTAGAAGAAGTCGCGGAAGAAATTCCGGCGTCGCGCCCGCGGCAGGAGTGGTCCGAACCCGTCTTTACCCAACCTGGCAAGCTTGCCGTGCCCGCCAAGAAGCGGCGCTGGGGCTTGCTCAGGCTGTTCGGCAGTAACTGACGGCCGCACGAGTATCAGCACATCCAGACAGCAAATAAAAAAGGCGCCCTATTACGGGGCGCCTTTGGCTTTGGTTGCGCGTCAGGTCAGATCAGCAGAACCTGCGTGCCCACTTTCGTCAGATCATAAAGCTCGGCGATATGTTCGTTATAAAGACCGATACAGCCGTTCGACGAGCGGCGCCCGATCTTGCGCGTGTCGTGGGTCCCGTGGATACGGTAATACTGCCATGTCAGGTGCAGCGCGTGCGAGCCCAGCGGGTTTTCGGGGCCGGGACCGATGAAATCCGGCCATTCGGGATTGCGGATCTTCATAGCTGGCGTCGGTGCCCAGCTTGGGCCTTCGACCTTGCGGGTGATCGAGGTGCGACCGGTGCGTGTCAAGTCCTCGCTCAGCGGCACGCTGGTCGGGAACAGCTTGTAGATGCTTTGATCCTCGGACCAGTAGTGCAGAGCGCGCGAGGACCTGACACGCACCGGTCGCACCTCGATCACCCGCAAGGTCGAAGGCCCAAGCTGGGCACCGACGCCAGCT
>CAXQAV010000424.1:0-4135 GCA_964221795.1 Luminiphilus sp.
TGGCCGCACAGCACCTCAACCTGCCGTAGCTTCGTGACAATCTCTTCCGGTCTGTGTCGCTTCATTCCCATATTCGATCCTCCGTTTCCTAACTATACGGGCGGACCAATTCAGTGGGGGAGGATCAAGAGGCGGGTCTCCGACCCTGCTTTGCTGAAATTGGTCCGCTGGACCAATTTCCGGGCGCGCGGCAGCCCCCAGGATATTTATGGCCCAATAATGACGGGTTTTGTCTCAGGTGAAGAAGAAGCCTGTCAGCATGTAGAAAACGGGCGCAGCAAAGATCACCGAGTCGAGCTGGTCGACAAAGCCGCCCTGCCCCGGGATGAGGTGCGACCAGTCTTTGACCCCGCGGTCGCGTTTGATCGCCGCAACCACCAGATTGCCGAACATGCCGACGGTCGAAGCGGCACCGGCCATGAGGGCGGCCCCCAGTAGCCCGAAAGGCGTGATCCAGTTCAAGAGCGCGCCCACGCCCATGGCAAAGAGGCCGCCCGCGATGACCCCGCCCCATGTCTTGGGCGAGAGACCGGGCGCGATCTTGCGTTTGCCAAAGCGCCGTCCGTAGAAGAAATCCGCCAGATCGCCGAACTGCACCACCATCACCAGGAAGGCGACAAGAAGCAGCGAGCGGTCGCCGTAACCGGCGATCTCCATATTCATCAGCGCAGGCACAAGGCTCACGCAGTAGACTGCGATCATCAGGGCCCATTGGGTTTCGGCAACACGGATCAGGAACCTCTGCGGATTGCCGCGCAGCGCACTCACCATGGGCAGAAAGAGGAAAGCGTAAACGGGGATGAAGACGGTATAGAGCCCCGCCCACCCCAGTCCGACAAAGATATATTGCAGCGGCAGGATCACAAAGAAGGCCAAGGCGAGCGCGGTATGGTCGGCCTTTGATTTGGTGGTCAGTGTCAGGATTTCGCGTAGGGCGGCGAAGGAGGCGAAGGCGAAAAGGACCATCACCCCGACCTTGCCCAGAAGCAGGGCAATCCCGACAAAGGCAACCATGCCCCACCAGCTCTGCACGCGGGTCATATAGGTTTCCAGCACCGGATTGGGTTCATGGACCGGCTGGCGTGCGCGGAGGATTTCACCGATCACTGTCAGCGCAATCAGGATGCCAAAGCTGCCAAAGGCCAGAAGTAGGATATCAGCGGTGGTGCTGGTCATTGGCGCACCTCCGGCCGGCAGGCGAGCAGCGCATCGGCTGCGCGGCGCAGGAATTCATCTTTGCTTTCGCCTTCGCCAACATGGATCGGGGCGCCGAAGGTCACGGTGCAGATCAGCGGCAGGGGGATGATCTCGCCCTTTGGCATGATCTCGGTCACGTTGGCGATCCATGTGGGGACCAGATCGACCTCTGGGCGGGCGAGTCCCATGTTGTAGAGCCCCGCCTTGAAGGGTAGCAGCGGGTCCTCGGTCATGTTGCGGTTGCCTTCGGGGAAGATGATCAGCGAGGCGCCTTCGTCGAGGGCAGCGATGATCTTGTCGAGCGGTTTGTCGTCCACCTCGGGGCGTCGGTCGATCAGGACGCAGTTGAAGACTTCGGGGCCGACAAAAGCGCGCAGCTTGTTCTTCAGCCAGTAATCGGCGGCGGCCACGGGGCGCACGGTGCGGCGCAGGGCAGGGGGCAGCACGGACCAGATCATCGGCATATCGGCGTTGCTGACATGATTGGCGAAATAGACGCGCTGGCGCGGGACAGGTTCGATCCCTTTCCAGTCGGCCCGCACGGCGGTGAGGGCGCGGCAAAAGATGCGGATCGACTGGCCTACGATACGGGCCACAAACTGGTGCAGGTATTTCATGTTGTCGACTTTGGCCAAAGGCAGGGATTTTGAAAAGAGAAATCCCTGCCCTTGGGGAAGGGGCTGGGAAGGGGTGGGATCAGATCTTGTCGCCGTTATATTCTTCCAGCAGCTTTTCGTTGCGGGCCGCCTCGATCCGGTTGATGCGGTCCTCGGCCATTTTGTCGTCAAAGCGGTATTTGACGAAATTGATCAGCGCGAGTGTGAGCAGCAGCACCGCCATTCCCCAGAAGCCTTTGGTGGCCAGTGGCACGTTGGTCGAGAGCCAGAGCGAGATGCCCAGCATCCCGTAGGCGACGGCCACACCGACGCCGTTGACGAACATGATGAGCGAGTTATCGGCCTTGTTAACAGACATGGGATTTCCTTTCAGGTGATAGGGGTTTGTCAGAGGTTATTTCTTGGATGATTTCAGGCGGGCAAGGACGTCGTCCGCAGTTGCGCGCGTTGCAGGGCCAAAGCCTGCGTCGGCCATGCGGTCGGCGATGCTGCCGCCCTTGAGGTCGCGGTTGATTTCCGAGATGATCTCGGAGCGCTCGAAGGGGTCGTCGCGGCCAAGGACGCGGGCGATCAGCTCTTCGGCTTCTTCCACGCTGGTTTCATGGGCGCCGGATTTGACCATGCGCATCTGGATTGTCTGTTCGCGGCGCACGGCACGGGCCTGGATCGCGCCTTGTTTGAGATCGATGATCCGGCGGTGACCAGCCTCGATCGACGACCGCAGGCGGATGATCTTCTGCTCCAGCCGGTCGAGGGTTTCGGCACGGACGGTCATTTCGTTTTCCATATTGGCAATCGCGCGGGCGGCCTCTTGCGCCATATCCTCACGGTCGTTCTCCAGAGCGTCTTTGGCGCGGCGAGTGAGGTCGGCAATCCGGTTTTTGAGGGCGGCGTGCTGCTTTTCCTCTGACCGCTGGCGCTGGATCAGGCTGGCCAACGTCGCTTTCGCGGCCCGCAGGCTGCTTTCGCTTTCGCGGATTTTCTGGTCGATCAGTTCAATGGCAAAGGCATCGCGGACGCGGTCCTCGGCGCGGGAATTCTGGCCCTGGATCAGTGTGGCAAGTGTCTTGAGCATCGTTCTCTCCATTCGTGAACATTGTTCATGAATTGGACATAGAGAGGCAGAGTGATTCCTTCAAGTCAAAAATGAACAATGTTCAAATATTTTCGCCAGAGGCTGCGAACTGCCGCAAAACAAGGGCGATCATGCGGTCGATTTCCTCGGTAGGGACGCCTGCGCTGGCCTCATCAAGGCCCAGAAGGACAATCCCGTGGACCGACGAGAACAACGCGCGGGTCAGAAGAGTAAGGTCTTCGGCAGTTCTATCAGGAAAGATCACCGCCAAAGGATCAGAGATATAGGCAAAGAGCCGCCCCATCTCTTGCAGGTACCAATCGGGGGCGGCCTCGCCTGCGGGGCGCTCCACATCGAATAATGCCCGCCAAGACAGGTGATTGGCCGCGGCAAAATGGTGATAGGCCTGTGCCATGACCACAAGTTGTTCCACCGGGTCCTGCGGGGCATCGGCCAGAGCGGCCGCGACATCCGCGCCAAGGCGGTGGAATGTGCGGGCATTGACGGCCAGCGTCAGGTCCGTCAGGTCGCCGAAGACATTATAGATGGCACCGACGGCGCAGCCAGCCTCTTTCGCCAGATCGCGGGCACGCAGGGCGCGCAGCCCTTCGGTCGCGATAGTCCGCTCCGCGATCTTGATCAGGTTCGTGCGCAGTGCCTCGCGGCGGGCTTCGGTCTTGCTGGCCATGATGTCCCCACTATTGAACGTGGGTCAACATAGGCGATGAGCCTGGAAAGGGAAGCCCTCTTAGCTGTCCCCGTCCCGTTTGACCGGCGCGCCGCCCGCGAAACGGTTGACCCCGTGATAGCCGATCGGAGCCTCCTGCATTTGCAGGTGCAGCCCGTCACCGGAGAAGGGATGCGCGCGGGCGAGGGCTTCGTCGACCTCGATCCCGAGGCCGGGGGCGGTCGGCGCGGGGATATACCCGTCCTCGACCGTGATGCTGTGTTTGATCAGGTTGAAATGGAACGGGGTCTCGATGGTTTCGGCGAGCAGGATATTCGGGATCGACGCGGCGAGTTGGATGTTGGCCGCCCATTCGACGGGACCTGCATAGAGATGCGGGGCCATCTGGGCGTTATAGACTTCTGCCATGGCGGCGATTTTCTTGGTCTCCCAGATGCCGCCTGAACGCCCAAGGGCCGGTTGCAGGATATTCGCCGCCCCTTCGCGCAGGACGCGGGCAAACTCGGCCTTGGTCGTCAGGCGTTCGCCGGTCGCGACGGGGATGCTGGTTGCCGCGGC
>CAXQAV010000425.1:0-3721 GCA_964221795.1 Luminiphilus sp.
GGATCGATGGAACCATCATAGCTGATAACAGCGATTTTGGCGCGCGAGCCGGGATCACGGGCGACGGCTTTGATTTCAATCACGCCGTCATAGATTTCGGGCACTTCCATTTTGAAGAGCTCGGCCATGAACTCAGGCGCTGTGCGCGACAGGAAGATCTGCGGGCCACGCGGTTCACGACGTACGTCCTTGATAAAGCAGCGGATACGATCATTCGGGCGATAGCTTTCGCGGCCGATTTTCTCGTTGCGGCGCAGGATCGCTTCGCCAGCGCCCACATCAACGATCACGTTGCCATATTCTTCGCGCTTGACCAGACCATTGATGATGGTGCCGGCACGGTCCTTGAACTCTTCGTACTGGCGGTCACGCTCAGCTTCGCGCACCTTCTGCAGGATCACCTGCTTGGCGGACTGGGCAGCGATACGGCCCATCTCGACCGGCGGGACTTCCTCTACGAAAACATCACCAACAGAGGGATCGGCCATATATTGCTTGGCCTGCTCTACGGTCATTTCCGCCTGGTAGTTTTCCAGCGCATCATCTTCGACCACGGTGCGCACGCGGGTAAAGGTCGCACGGCCGGTCTTGCGGTCGATGGACACGCGGATGTCCATCTCGCTGCCGTAGCGGCTCTTGGCGGCACGGGCCAGGCTTTCTTCCATCGCATCGACGACCAACGACGGGTCGATCATCTTTTCGCGCGCCACGGCTTCTGCGGTCTGCAGCCGCTCCAGCTGGTTTGCTGATGTGATAGCCATTACTTTGTCTCCGCTTCGGACCCTTCGGCCTCGAGTTCGTCGAATTCGTCTTCGTTAAGAGTGCCAGCAGCTTTTCGCTGACGGAGCATTTCCTTGATGAGATCATCGGTCAGAACGAGCTTTGCATCGCTCAGCCAATCGAACTTGAGCCCGATGGTGACGGTCTCTCCGTGTTCTTCGATGTTGATCAGAACCTCATCTTCTTCGACGCCTGCCAGCTCGCCCTTAAAGCGGCGGCGGCCGTCGATCAGTTCGGTCGTCTCGATCTTGGCCTCATAGCCTTCGAACATGTCGAAATCTTTCAGCCGGGTCAGAGGTCGGTCAATACCGGGGCTGGACACCTCAAGCGCGTAGGCATCGAGAATCGGGTCCTCGACGTCCAGTGTCGCGCTCACGGCATTGGAGATTTCGGCGCAATCATCAACCTCGATCCCGCCGTCCGGCTTGTCAGCCATGATCTGCAGGGTGGTTGTCTTGCCAGACATCAGCCGAATGCGCACCAGCTCAAAGCCGAGATCTTCAATCACCGGGGTGATGATCTCGGCGAGCCTGCGATCGATGGCTGCCTTGGCTATCAGGTCATTGGTCATACGAATTCCACATCTGTGATTCGAACACAAAAAAACGGGCGCGCGGCCCGTTGAACTTTCCGGTGGAGCTTGGGGCCAGGCCCGACGCGCCGCTGTTGGCCAAGGCTATACGCCGGATCGGCCCAAACTGCAAGCGTTGTTGGCAGGCGTGCGGCCTGACGGCGCATCAACCCTGAAATTCAGGTCCGCCACCAACGTTCCGCAATGCGCCCATCATCCAAGGGAGAGCGGCTGCCAACCGTACGCGGCATGCCCACATCCAGACGAGCCGCAAGCGCCATATCCGTCGCTGACGGGTGATAGTGGAAACTGCCCCGCGCCGTCAGGCCATCCGGTGCAGGCAATGCAGCAACATCCACATATCCATCGCGCAGCGCCTCGGCTCGAACTGCGGCATCCGGGATCACGATCAGCTCCACCACATCTACCCACCCCGCCTGGCCGTTTTTGTAGTGATCCATGACCCGCGTTGCGCGAAAATCCCGCCCGGTGCGCGCACGCTCAACCCGATAGCAACCGGTGCCGATGGCAGTCGTCAGATCTTTGGCAACATCACCACCCAGCGCGATGGCAAAGGCCGGATCAGCCAGCAAATAAGGGAGGTGTGGATTGGATGCGCGCAACTCGATCTGAACCTGAGTGTCCGATGTCGCCTCTATCAGGGCTGGTCCGCCTTGCGGCATCACCATCGCCTCAAGAGCTGTGACCACATCGCCAACGCCCAGCGCCTGACCGTTGTGAAACTGCACGTCATCGCGCAGATCAAACAGCCAACGGCGCGCGTCCTGACTGCTGCTCCATTGACGGGCGAGTTCCCCACGAAGCAAACCATCCGGGCCAATTTCTGTCAGCGTATCAAACACTGCCCCGCGGGCGACCTGATCCATCAGATCTCCGTCGCGCGGAACCGCAAGGCGCAGGATGCCACCCTGCCGCGGCGTGTCTGCAATCGCTGCACCGGTCGCCGCCAGCAAAGCTGCGGCAGCACCCGATGTAAACAGCGCGCGTCTGTCGATCCGCGTCATGTGGCATGCTCCTCAACGATCAGGTCCATTGCACGGACAAGTTCCGCACTGATTCCCGGCTCTGACAGAGCATGACCCGCATTGCGCACCATCTTCAACTCCGCATTCGGCCAAAGCTCCTTTAGCCGCCAAGCAGAGGTCGGTGGGCAAATCATATCGTAGCGGCCCTGCACGATGACCCCCGGGATATGTGAGATGCGTCCCATATTGGCAAAGATCTGGCCATCGTAGTCAAGAAAGCCATTGTTGATGAAATAGTGGTTTTCGAGCCGCGCAAAGGCGCGTGCATAGTCCCCCGGGCTTTCACCGGACATCCCGTTGGAATGAATGGAGGCCAGCGCATTTTCCCACGCAGACCAGGCCCGTCCAAACCGGATTTCTTCGGCCATATCGCCAGAAAACAGGCGTTTGTTGTAGGCGGCGATCAGATCACCTCGCTCACCATCCGGGATCAGCGACACGAACCGGGCCCATGTCTCTGGCCAGAACCGCCCGGCACCCCCGCCGTAGAACCAGTCAAGTTCGGCCTTGGTCATCAGGAACACGCCACGCAGGATCAGGTGCTGCACCCGATCCGGATGGGCCTGTGCATACAAAAGAGATAGGGTTGCCCCCCAACTGCCACCAAAAACCATCCAGCTGGAAATACCAAGAAGCCTGCGGATCATCTCCATATCCGCGATCAGGTGCCAGGTTGTGTTGTCCTCGCAGGAGGCATGGGGCCGTGACCGGCCACAACCGCGCTGATCAAACAGGATGATCCGATAGAACTGTGGATCAAAGTATCGCCGCATCGCCGGGCTGGACCCACCGCCCGGCCCGCCGTGACAAACCACCACGGGAATGCCATCGGGATTGCCGCTTTGCTCCATATAGATATGGTGCCCCTGCCCGACATCGATCATACGCTGATCGAATGGTTCGATGGGCGGGTACAAATACTGCACTGCGCGCTTTTGATACGGGTATTTGTCCATTACTGACCTAACTTAGTCCTGACTGATAAAAGAACACACGGAGACAGGAATGCAAGCGCCTCAATCCACGGTAGATCCGTCCGAGATCGCAAAATTCGAAGCCATGGCCGCGGAATGGTGGGATCCGACCGGAAAGTTCAAGCCGCTGCATATGCTGAACCCCTGTCGCCTTGACTACATCACGCAGCAAATTGCGGGGGAGTTCGACCGCGACCTGTCTTCAGACGCCCCATTTGCGGGTCTGCGCTTGCTGGACATCGGATGTGGCGGCGGCCTGCTGAGCGAGCCTATGGCCCGGCTCGGCGCGGATGTCGTTGGCGCGGATGCGGCGGCGGGCAACATCCCGGTCGCACAGATCCACGCGGAAC
>CAXQAV010000426.1:0-4847 GCA_964221795.1 Luminiphilus sp.
CGTCATAGATCTGCGTGGTCGTCGGCTCAAGAAAGCCCATCGCGATCAGGCGGTTGCGCAAGGCGACAACGCCTGCACCACTGTCACCGCGCTCGTATTTGCTGCCGGGCACGGTCGGGCCCCAGCCCCCTGTCCCGACGATACGCTCGAAACGCATCTTTTCGGCCAGCAGACGGGTGTATTCAGGCGAAGCCGGCGGCAGCGAGCGCAGGAAACCGGCAGGGCTGGACTGCGCAAACGCGCGCAGGGTGCTCAGCGGAGCGCGCAGCGGAACCTGACGGTGGATCGCTTCGTCAATCCGTGAGGGGATCAACATGCCGGTCTGGATATCGCGGGCATAGTCAAGGAACTGGCGCGTGATCGCCACTTCCAGCCTGCCCTGCTCCTGCGGCGTGGTTGCAGCCTGCAAGCGGGCCATCAGATCGCGGGCGTCATACTTCTGTGTCGGAAGGCCGTGGTCGCCCGCCGATTCGAAGGCGGCGAGCAAAGCGTTACGACGATCGCTGTCATTCCGACCGCTCCACAGACCCTCAAAACCGCGATCGCGGTAGAAAGTCGACAGAACTTCGTCTCCCGAAACAGCCTGCGCAACGGCCTGCTGAAATGGTGTGATTTGACCCTGCGCAGCAGCAGGCAGGGCAGCGGCAAGGGCCAGCACCATCAGTGCAATCACACGCAGAAGATGAAGTGGAGGACTTACGGTTACGGTTCGCATGGCTTTCGTCATCACAGCTAAGGTTTAATACTCAATAGAAATTTCATGGCCTCACTCTCACTGATATCGACCGCAAAACGGCTGTCCATTGACAAAAGCGCGAGCAAGGCTCGTCCGCAAAGAGTGTTGCGTCCTTGCACCCCCTGGAACCGTGACAAAACTGTCGCAGTCTATTGACTGCGCAAAATCTCGCCAATTTCCCACTTGTTAAGCAAAAAATGGGAAACAGGTCTTGGTCATCGATTCGAAATATGCGATAACCGCGATGCATCTGGGGAGATGATGGCAACAAAGCTGCTATAAAGCAGCGTGTAAGAGCGACGGGACAGGCGCTAGATACATGGAAAAATCGACCTCATCTGGGTTCACCCGGCGCGGCCTCCTTGGGGCATTTGCAGCCACAGTTGTTACCGCAGCACCCACCTATTCCAACGCAGCCGGTTTTCTACGCGGCGCAGGCGACATCCGCCGGATCTCGATGTTCTCGGGCCGGACGGGCGAGCGGTTGAATACAATCTACTGGATCGAGGGCGAATATATCTCCGAAGCGCTCCGCGAGATTAATGTCCACATGCGTGACTGGCGCACCGGCGAGGCAATCCAGGTCGACACCCGCACGATCGATATTATGGCCGCGGCCCACAGCCTTTTGCAGACGGACGAGCCCTATCAACTGCTGTCTGGCTACCGGTCACCTCAGACCAACAGCATGTTGCGGCAGTCCAACCGTGGCGTTGCCCGCAACTCGCTGCATATGACAGGTCAGGCCGCCGACCTGCGCCTGCAGAGCCGCACCACAGTGCAGATGGCCGAAGCCGCCCTTGCCTGCCGAGCGGGCGGTGTCGGGCGCTACGGGCGCTCAAACTTCGTCCACATGGACTGTGGCCCCGTCAGAAGCTGGCGCGGCTAGCACACAAAGCGCCCGAGGGCGCTTTTTTCATACCTAATCAAGGATCAGTGGCGATTTTCCACCTTGCAGGTGCTGCTGGGCGGCCTCGCGGATGACCGTCCACAAACGGTCATACATTGCCGAGCCCGCAGCACTGCGCCAGACCACACCGATGGAGCGCATCACCGTATTCCGGCGGAACGGTTTGACGATGACATTGCTGCCGCGACCGTCGATCTCGGACCGCGCATAAAGGCGCGGAAGAAAGGCAACACCCATCCCCATCCCGACCATCTGCCGGATCGCATCAAGGCTGGTGCCCTCGTAGTCCCGCGCGATGATCGCCCCGTGCTGGTGGCAGAGTGCCGCGATCTGCGCGTGCAACCCGTAGTCAGGCCCGATGGACAGCACATTGAGGTCGGCCAGATCGGCCTCGGTCACCTCGTCACGCGCGGCAAGCGGGTGATCATCGGGCATGGCCAGCAGCAGGGGTTCACGGAACAGGCGGCGGGTCATCAGATCGGCCCCGCCTTCGGGGAGCTGCGTGAGGATCACATCGAGACCGCCCCCCAATAGCTCTCCCCTCAGATCGCGTGGTGCCACCTCGCGGATATAGAGGCGGAGTTTGGGGTAGCGCGCATGCAGCCGCTCGACCACATAAGGCATCAGATAGGGGCCAATAGTCGGCGTTGTCCCCAGACGGATCGTTCCCGCCATGCCGGATTTCAGCGCAGAGGTCAGATCGACGATGCCACGCACCTCGTCCACCGTACGGGCCGCGCGCACCAGCACTTCGCGACCCTCAGGCGTCAGGGTTACCGGCCCGCGTCCGCGCTCGACAAGCTGCAGACCCAGCATGGCCTCAAGGTTGCCAATCTGGAGACTGAGCGACGGCTGGCTCACCCCCATTGCCTCGGCCGCCTTGCGGAAATGCCGCGCCTCGGACAGCGCAACAAGATATCTGAGCTGGCGCAGGCTGGGCAGTTTCTCCATCACATCCCCATGATAGGTTTTTCCTATCGAATTTTACAACTTCATTGGCTTCATTATCGCAAATGCGCTGCTACATCCAGTCGCACTTGATCAAGAAAGTGGCAGGGGCGTCATGAACCAGAGTTTCTCGCATCGACCGAGCGGAGCAGCGGTGTTCCGGTTGTCGCTGCCGCTGGCTGCGCTACCTTGCCCTCCAAAACTTAACCGAGAAATCGGAGCCCACATTGGCTAGCTCGACTTCCTCAGCTTGGGTGACACCTGCGGGGCTTTTGCCTGTTGCTGTCGCTGCCTCTCTTTTCGTATGGTTTGCGCAGATGGTGCCGGTCATTGCGGCTGGCAACACGCTGCGCTTTGTCTGGAAATGGGTGCCCAGTCTAGGCGTCAACGTCAGCTTCTACATAGACGGCCTCAGCCTGACTTTTGCGCTGCTGATCACCGGCATCGGCTCGCTGGTGATGCTCTATTCCGCACGCTATCTCGCAGGACATGAACATCAGGCGCGGTTTTCGCTTTATCTGACCAGCTTCATGCTGGCGATGATCGGTCTGGTGATTTCCGACAACCTCCTGGCATTGTTTGTCTTTTGGGAGCTGACGACGATCACCTCCTACCTGCTGATCGGCTTCGGACATGACTCGGCCAAGTCACGCCGCTCGGCGCTGCAGGCGCTTTTGATGACCGGCATCGGCGGGCTTGCCTTGCTGGCAGGCATCATCCTGATCGGCAATGTCGCGGGCACCTTCGAGATGTCCGAGATCAACGCCATGCCCGGCGTGATGACCGAGAGCGTGATGTATCTACCGATCCTTCTGCTGGTCCTCGCAGGGGCATTTACGAAATCGGCACAGTTCCCCCTGCACTTCTGGCTGCCCAATGCGATGGCCGCCCCTACCCCTGTATCGGCCTATCTGCACTCGGCCACCATGGTGAAAGCCGGCGTTTACCTGCTCTCGCGGACACATCCTTCATTTGCAGGTACCGATGTCTGGCTTTGGACGCTGACGATTGCGGGCGCGAGCACGATGCTCTTTGCCTCCGTCATGGCGTTGCGCCAGACCGACCTGAAACTGGCGCTGGCCTACACAACGCTGATGGCGCTCGGTGCGCTGACACTGCTTTTGGGGAACGAGAACGGCTATACCATCACGGCCGCAGCGACCTTCCTTGTTGTGCATTCACTCTATAAAGCAGCGCTCTTCCTTGTCGTCGGCATTCTGGACGCCCAGACCGGCACGCGCGAGGCAAACAAGCTTTTCGGTATGGCCAAGGCGATGCCGATCACCGCGATTGCCGCAGGTGTCGCGGCCCTGTCCATGGCGGGCTTTCCACCCTTCCTCGGGTTTATCGGCAAAGAGCTGAAATATGCAGGCGCTCTTGCCGTCGCCTCCGAGCCTTGGCTGGTTGCCGGTGCCTTCCTGATTTCCAGCGCGCTGATGGTGGCGATTGCGGGTATCGTGTCCTTCCGCCCGTTCTGGAGCAAATCCGCTGACCCGAGCCCCGATGTAAAAGAAGCACCATGGCCGATGCTGGTCGGCCCTGTGGTGCTGGCATTGCTGGGCGCGGTCTTTGGTATCTTCCCCGAGACCCTGCAGGCCATGGTGACGCCGACGGTTGCGGCGATTGTCGGCGACGCGGAACCGGCCAAGGAACTCACGCTGTGGGCCGGCGTGAACCTGCCGCTGCTCTTGAGCATCGCGACCTTCGTGATCGGCTTTGCGCTTTATGCGGGCAAGTTGCGGCTGCGGGCCATGCTCATCGGCATGACCGAGGCCGCTCCAAGTTTCGACAATGGCTGGGACAGGCTGATGGCGGGCGTGGCAGCCGGTTCAAAGGCGCTGACCCGCGTGATCCAGACGGGTGTGCTCAAACACTATATGTTCGTGACCTTCGGCACGGCCCTGCTCGCCCTCGCCTATACGCTTTTCACCCAGACCACCGGAATCCCCTCGGTCGGCTGGCCGCAGGTGGCGCTTTGGGACTGGCTGGTCTTCCTGCTGGTCCTGCTCGGCACGGGCCTGACGGTCATCACACAGTCGCGGATTACGGCGATTGCGGGCCTTGGCGTGGTCGGCATCGGCATGGCGATGATCTTTATTCTCTACTCCGCGCCTGACGTGGCGATCACGCAGTTGCTGGTGGAAACGCTGGTTGTGGTGCTCTTTGCCGCCGCTGCGCTGAAACTGCCCGCCCTCGACAAGGACCGGATCGGCGCACGACCATTCGATGCGCTCATGGCCGTGGGCTTTGGCG
>CAXQAV010000427.1:0-3263 GCA_964221795.1 Luminiphilus sp.
TCGCGCAGGACGCGGGCAAACTCGGCCTTGGTCGTCAGGCGTTCGCCGGTCGCGACGGGGATGCTGGTTGCCGCGGCTACGCGCGCCATCTGGGCGACGTTGTCCGGCGGGATCGGTTCTTCGTACCAGAGCGGTGAGTATGGCTCGAGCGCCTTGGCGAGCCGGATCGCCCCGCCTGTGCTGAATTGCCCGTGCGTCCCGAAGAGCAGATCGGCGCGATCACCGATGGCTTCGCGGATCTGTTCGCAGAAGGCGACCGAAAGGCTGATGTCATGCAGCGAGGGCATATGCCCGCCACGGATCGTGTAAGGACCGGCGGGATCGAACTTAATCGCGGTGTAGCCCTTTTCGACCATATCCAAGGCGACCTCTGCCGCCATTTCGGGGCTGGACCAGAATTCCGGCAGAGGGTGGCTTTCGCGCGGGTAGAGGTAGGTATAGGCACGGATACGGTCGTTCATCCGCCCGCCGATCAGCGCATGCACAGGACGGTCGCGGTCCTTGCCGACCATATCCCAGCAGGCCATTTCCAGCCCCGACCACGCGCCGATGACGGTCAGGTCGGGCCGCTGGGTAAAGCCTGCTGAATAGACGCGGCGGAACATCAGCTCGATATTCTCGGCGTTCTCGCCGGCCATGTGACGGGCGAAGACGTCCGTGATCACCGCTTTCATCGCCTCCGGTCCGACCGAAGAGGCATAGCACTCGCCCCAGCCGACAACGCCGGTGTCCGAGGTCACCTTGACCAGTAGCCAATAGCGCCCACCCCAGCCCGGTGGCGGAGGGGCCGTGACAATGATGTCGAGATCGGCGAGTTTCATGGGGCATTACTCCGAAAGACATTTGTTATGGCCGACACAATCACGCTTCACCTGATGGGTCCAGATGATCTTGAGCGCCTTTTGACGGTAGAGGAGGGTTTGTTCGACAATCCCATCCGGGCAGATCAGGCGGAGGCATTCCTCAAGGACCCCGCGCATCTTCTGGTGCTCGCCTATGTAGGAGAGCAGGCCGTGGGCATGGCCAGCGGTCAGATCCTTTTGCACCCAGACAAACCGCCCGCGTTTTTCGTCGCCGAAGTGGGAACGCGCGAAGAGTGTCGGCAACAGGGGATCGCCAAACAGATGTGCGCGCGGCTGATGGAGGCCGCGCGGGCGCAAGGGTGCGAGGGGATATGGCTGGCGACGGAAGGCGACAATCTGGCCGCGCGGGCGCTCTACCGGTCACTCGACGCGCGCGAGACTGCGGATATTGTTGTCTATGACTGGGACGGGGCGATGGATGGATAGTCAGCGCCGGGCCTCTCGCCATGGCGGACGCTGATCCGCCCTGCCTTACCGCGCCAGAGCGGATCAGCCCCTATGCGATCCCGACCCCGAAAAGCGGTCTGTCCTGATTCAGCGAAACGATTTTCTGGCGCAGGTCGCGGGCGATGCCTGCTTCCAGCACCGAGACCCATGTCGGATGTTTGGCGTCTACCTCGGTGAGCGCGTCACGTCCGATGCGCCAGACACGCGTGGCTTGGGTCACCTCGACGGCGGCGGACGCAGGTTCGCCCGAGATATAGGCCATTTCGCCGACATAGCCGCCCGGTCCGCAGGTCGCCACGGTGTCCCCTCTGACGACAACTCGTGCCGACCCTGAGGCAATGTAATAGAGCCAATCGGGCTGCTCTCCCTCGACTGTCAGTCTGTGGCCCTCGGGCAGGTTGATCCATTCCCCCAGACTGAGCAGCCTGCGCTGCTCGTACGGCGACAGACCGCGCAGCCTGACCCGCGCGAAGTCCTTTTCCTCAGCGGTGAAGCTGGCGGTTGAATTCTGTCGCCAGGTGATGGCCAACTGGATCACGTTGACGGTGACGAGCAATGTTTCCCAAAAACTGGAGACAGAGTCCTGCAGCCAGACGATCGCATAGGTGATGCCGACCAGCGCGGAAGCGATCACAAATATCCGCAAAAGAACCATTCTGCGCATGATCATGGAAAGTATCAGCAGGATGTAGGCAAAATGCCCCACCAGTCCGCCGGTTGAAAATGCCGACTCCAGGGCGAATTCCATGCGATCCCTCTTGATTCAGTGGCAGCTCAAATGCCCTCGGCAGCCATTGCGGTCAAACCTGCCATAGGTTGCAACACCTTTCTTTCGGGGGGTGGACGTCCAATGCGCGGCAAACTGACCTGAAACGCAAGGTCGTGGCATTGGAGCGTTCTGCTGTAGCGCTGCCAAAGGCCGTGATCAGCGCGTTGCCGCCAGCAAACTGATGCCCCTAGGCCCCGGCCCGCCGTGCTACAATGTGGTTGATCAGCAGGCTGAGCACCTCGACCCCGTTCTGGTTGTACGTTCGGTAGCGGAACCGGACGGTCCCCCGATCCGGTTTCGAACGCGATGGGATGATCTCTTCGACCGTGACCTCTGCGCGGATCGTATCACCCGGAAAGACAGGGGCCAGCCACCGTACTTCGTCCATGCCGTGCCCGCCGATATTGCTTTCGCTGAGCACACCGGTATCGCGGAACAGGCGGAAAGTCAGAGCAATCGTCTGAAAGCCGCTGGCGACAAGACCGCCGAAAACCGAGTTCTTGGCGGCCTCCTTGTCGATATGAAAAGGCTGCGGATCATGGACCAGGGCAAAGTCGATAATGCCCGCTTCTGTGAAGGCCAGCCCCGCGGTTGCAAAGGTGTCGCCGACTGAGAGGTCGTCAAGATACTTGCTTTGCGTCATGCGGAAAGCCTAGGACAACGGCCCGCGGCGCGTCAACAAACGCGCGGCGGGATGAGTTGGCATACGTACATCTGCCCTAGTCGAAGACAATCACATTCCGCTTGACGCTGCCGGTCTTGGAATCTGCAATCGCCTCGTTGATCTGCTCGAGGCTCCAGCGCCCCGAGATGAGCTCGTCCAGCTTCAGGCGACCCTGCTCGTAAAGATCGACCATCCACGGGATGTCCCGCGCGATGACCACGTCGCCCATCTTCGACCCCACCATGCCTTGCCCTGTGGCGGCCAGCATCACGGGCTCATATGTCGACATCGCACCGGACTGCGGCATTCCGACCATGATCACCTTGCCCTTGTTGGCGAGGTATTTGGGGGCGTTGTCATAGGCGGGGATGGCACCGACGGTGACAAAGACAGCATCGGCCCCGCGACCCATTGCATCTTTTGCAGCCTGCCAAGGTTTCTCGACCGTGCCGAGGACACCGTCGGTTGCGCCGAACTCCTTTGCGATGGCCAGTTTCTCTTCGCTCATGTCCACGGCGAC
>CAXQAV010000428.1:0-3130 GCA_964221795.1 Luminiphilus sp.
ACGGACCGAGCGGATCAGGGTCAAGATCATCGAGAAAAGCCGCGAAGTGGCTGAGCGTGCGGCGGATGCGCTTGACCGGACGATTGTGCTGAACGGCGACGGACTGGATTCGGCCCTGCTGGAAGAGGCCAATGTCACCTCTGCTGATGCGATACTGGCGGTGACGGATGACGATAAGACCAATCTTTTGACGTCTGTGCGGGCCAAGGAAATGGGCTGCAAGATGGCGATCACGCTGATCAACGACCCGACGCTTGTGCCCATGATGGGGCCGCTCGACATTGACGCCTACATCAACCCGCGGGCCACGACCGTCAGCTCGATCCTGCGCCATATCCGCCATGGGCGGGTCAGGGGCGTGTATTCCATTGGGGATGCCGAAGCCGAAATCATCGAAGCGCAGGTCCTGGGCACCTCGCCGATTGCCGGACAGCGGGTGCGTGATGTGTCCTTCCCCGAAGGGACATTGATTGGCGCTGTGATGAAGAACGGCAAAGTTATTCGCCCGACAGGAGATACCCGCATCGAGGAAGGTGACCTGATCGCCATTTTTGCCATGACCGAGGATGTACCCGAGGTCGAACGGCTCTTGCAGGTTTCGATCGACTTTTTCTGATGCAGTGGATCGTCCGCCTGCCGTTTTTCGTGGTGCTGATGGGGCTGGGGGCACTGGCGATGCTGGTGCCTGCAGCACATGCGGCGGTAATGGAAGACTTCCACACCATGCGGGTGTTCTTTTACGGCTTCATCCTGTTTTCACTGCTGACGCTGACAATCGGGTTGGCGACAGCTGGCTACGCGCCGAAAAGCGTCGCGCGGAGCCAGCTTGTCGGGCTCGTGGCGGCATTCACAGTGTTGCCGGTCATGTTCGCAGTCCCGTTCTATGCTGCTGTCGGCAATACGACCGCATTGAATGCATGGTTTGAGATGGTGTCATCTTTCACGACCACCGGCGCGACGGTGTATGATACCGGGGGCAGGCTAACACCTTCGCAACATCTGTGGCGCGGCTTGGTCGGTTGGTTGGGTGGCCTGCTTGTATGGATCACAGCGGTGTCGATTTTTGCGCCGATGAATCTCGGCGGGTTTGAGGTGCGGGCCAATGGTGGCGTCGGGCGCGGCACGTCTGGCACTTTTGCGCAGATCGGGCGGATTGCTGATCCGTCAGAACGTCTTGTGCGCTTCACCCTCGCGCTGGCGCCGATCTACATCGGATTAACCGCGATCCTCTGGATCGGTCTCGTGATTGCGGGCGAGTTTCCCTACATCGGCCTGATCCATGCAATGTCGACGCTCTCGACCTCGGGGATCACACCGATTGGCGGACTTTATTACGCTGCATCAGGGTTTTGGGGCGAGCTTTTGATCTTTACCTTTTTTGCGTTCGCGCTCAGCCGACGCACTTTCAGCCCTGGATTGGCGGGTGAGCAGAGGGGGCCGCTTTGGCGGGACCAGGAATTCGGCATGGCGGTTGCGCTGGTGTTGCTTGTGACATCCGTTCTTTTTGTCCGGCACTTTGTCGGAGCTTCGGAAAATGCCTCGCCTGCGACGGTTGAGCAAATTGCTATCGCGCTGTGGGGGTCTTTGTTTACCGTCACATCATTTCTGACGACAACGGGGTTTGAGTCTTCCGGTTGGGCGCAGGCGGCGCTCTGGTCCGGCTTGGGCACTCCGGGGCTTTTCCTGCTTGGGCTGGCACTGATCGGTGGCGGCGTGGCGACAACTGCAGGCGGGGTGAAGCTGTTGAGGATATATGCGCTCTATCGCCATGGCGAACGCGAGCAGGACCGACTGCTGCATCCGTCATCGGTTAGTGGCGGCGGGAAAGATGCGCGGCGGATCAGGCGGCAGGGCGCCTATATTTCCTGGGTATTCTTCATGCTCTTTGCGCTGAGCATAGCGGGCGTCATGCTCTTGCTCTCGATGACAGGTGTGCAGTTTGAAACCTCGATGGTCCTTGCGGTCTCCGCTCTTTCGACAACCGGTCCGCTTGCTTCAGTTGCGACGGAAACGCCGATTGCCTATTCCGGAATACCCGAGACCGCCAAGGTGATCCTTGCTTTTGCAATGGTTCTGGGGCGGCTTGAAACGCTAGCGATCATTGCTCTTTTTAACCCTGAAATCTGGCAGCGCTAGCGCCCTCAAATATTTTCCAGATTCGCTCTAGAAACTCTTTGTTTCCCGCGACATACTGCCGTCTTGGGAGATGTGGGGTGATAAGCCCTCCAAAAACAAGAAACGAGGGGACGCCAAATGGCTGCCGACAAAGCGAATTTGCAAGACGCATTCCTTAATCATGTGCGCAAGACCAAAGTGCCTGTCACCATCTTTCTGGTGAACGGGGTGAAACTGCAGGGCGTCATTACATGGTTTGACAGCTTTTGCGTGTTGCTACGCCGCGATGGTCAATCCCAGCTTGTCTACAAGAGTGCGATCTCGACAATCATGCCGGCACAGCCAATCTCGCTTTATGAAGGTGAAGAGTAAAATTGCTCAACCATGACAAGCCCGTCACACGGGCTTGGGTTCTCCACCCGGACCTGAAATCAGACCCGCACTGCCGTGCGGCTGGTCCCGCTTTGGAAGAGGCGGTGGCGCTTGCGGCTGCGCTTCCTGACCTCGAAGTAGTCGGTTCAAATTCCGTCCGTCTTCCGAAAACACAACCGGGTATGCTGTTCGGCTCCGGCAAGATCGAGGAACTCAAAGGCGTTTTCCACGACTACAAGGTCGAGCTCGTATTGATCGACGGACCTGTCACCCCCGTTCAGCAACGCAACCTTGAAAAGGCGTGGGGCATCAAACTGCTCGATCGGACCGGTCTGATCCTCGAGATATTCAGCGACCGCGCCCGTACCTCCGAAGGGGTGTTGCAGGTCGAAATGGCAGCGCTCAGCTATCAGCGGACCCGTCTGGTGCGCGCATGGACCCACCTAGAGCGCCAGCGTGGCGGCTTGGGTTTTGTGGGCGGCCCCGGGGAAACCCAGATCGAGGCTGACCGCCGTGCCATCGATGATCAGTTGAACCGTTTGCGCAAGCAGCTGGCCAAAGTGGTCAAGACGCGCGAATTGCACCGCGCGAGCCGCGCCAAGGTGCCTTTCCCGATTGTGGCGCTTGTCGGCTATACCAACGC
>CAXQAV010000429.1:0-6014 GCA_964221795.1 Luminiphilus sp.
TTCTTCCGTCTGCCTGAAGGCGGGCAGGTTGTCTCGGGCGCAAACATCGTAGTGCCGCTCGAAACATTCCTCCCCGAACAGCTGACGCTGGCGGTAGATGGAGAAAATGCGCGCCGTTATCCCTACCGGTTCTGCAACCGTGCGGGCTGTGTGGCGCGCGTTGGTTTTACGCAGGCCGAAGTGGATGAATTCAAGCGTGGCGCTGCGGGCAACCTGCGGATCGTGCCAGCCGCGGCCGCCGACACAGAGGTCGTCCTGACCATCTCTTTGACCGGCTTTACGACAGCCTATGATGCGATTGCACCCATTCCCGTAGAATAATGCACCGGGGCCGCAAATTTCGGCCATGAATTCTCCGTAATCCGCGGTTAAGGTTCTGGAAAGGATTTCTGGCAGCGGTTTGAGATGCCGGCTTTTCTAGAGAATCTCGGCATCACGATTTTGGGCCGTGCGCTGAGCTGGGACTCGCGCAACATGTTCGTCTACGCAGGCACGAACCTGATGATCGTCTTTGCGCTCTGGCTTTATCGCGGGCGGCCCGAGACATTTCTCTCATGGGTCTTTCCCAAGCGGATCTACCGGCACCGGTCCAATCTGATTGATATCCAGATCTTCCTCTTCAACACCGTGATCGGGGTTCTGGGGCTTTTTGCCGCCATCGGCTTTGGCACGATGATGACGGCCAGCACGATGCAGGCGCTTGGCAACTGGTTCACGCAACCGGAACTGCCTGCAATATCAGATACATGGCGTGTGGTCATTGCGACCTTCATCATGATCCTGACCTTTGATTTCTGCAAATACTGGGCCCATTACCTGCATCACGAGAACCGGTTTCTCTGGCCGTTTCATGCGCTGCATCACTCCGCCGAAGTGCTGACCCCGCTGACGGCCTACCGCAATCATCCGGTGTTCCTGCTGATCCGGAACGTGATCTACAGCATCGTTGTCGGCACTGTGACGGGCATTATGCGTTCTTCCTGATGGGCGAAATCAGCATTCTCACCATTGGGTCTGCGAATGCAGGCTATGTGATCTTCAACGCGCTCGGGTCGAATCTGCGCCACAGCCATATCTGGCTGAGCTACGGGCCGGTGCTGGAGCATATCTTTATCTCACCCGCACAGCACCAGATCCACCATTCGAGCGCGGTCAAACACCACAACAAGAACTACGGCGAGGTCTTTGCCTTCTTGGGACTGGATGTTCGGCACACTCTATATTCCGAAAGAGCAGGAAATCCTCGAATTCGGTCTGGCCGACAGTCAGGGCAACCCGATCGAGCAGCCGCATCCGACGCTTGCTGCGGACCTGTTCCACCCTTTCATTGAAAACTGGAAGACATCCGTCGCCAAAGAGAACGCCGAACGTATCGAGCCGCAATGACCCGCGGCTTTTCGGTCTGGCTGGATGTGCTGCGGATCGTGGCGACGCTCGCCGTCGTGGTCTCGCATCTGGCTTATCCACGCTTTACCAATGGCGACCTGCAATTCCTGCGCGACTGGAACCTTGGCAGCGACGCCGTCATTGTCTTTTTCGTGATATCGGGTCTGGTGATTGCCTATGCGGCCGAGCGAGACGGCAACGGGCGGACATTTGCCTTCAACCGCATGACGCGTCTCTGGTCGGTGATCCTGCGCGCGCTTTTGCTGACCTATGCTTTCGACATGACCGGCTACGGGATCAGGGCAGAGTCCTACCCAGCAGCGTTCTTCCATCCGCATCCATTCCAGGACTTCATGCTGCGGGGGCTGACGTTCAGCAATGAATTCACGCTCTTCGGCAGCATGCGCCTTGGCACCAACGGACCGCTCTGGTCGCTCAGCTACGAGGCGGCCTATTATGCGCTCTTCGGCGCGGCGATGTTCCTGTCAGGGGCGACGCGGATCGTTGTACTTCTGGCACTGGCGGTGATTGCCGGCCCGAACATCCTTTTGCTCATGCCTGCCTGGCTGATGGGTGTCTGGGTCTGGCGGCACATCCGCGCGGGCGGCTTCCAGCCCGCGTCTACGGCGGTTGCATGGGTCTGTGCGATTGCGGGCCCTGCTCTCTATGGCGCCGCGGTCATCACTGGCTTGCCGGACACCTTGGGCGGCATGACTGCAACCGCGCTTGGCGTCGCAGACGCGCGCCACGCGATCGGCTTTTCGGACGAATTTATCTGTAACGCGATGATCGGCGGACTGACCGTCCTGCACCTCTATGGTATGGCCAGTCTTCTGAAGGGTTTTCAGAACAAGGCTGCGGTGGTCCGATGGGCAGCTGGTGCCAGTTTCTCCATCTATGTAACCCATTATCCGGCGCTGCATCTGCTCGACGCGGCATTGCCGCCGGACAGCGCCGGACGCTATCTGATGCTTCTGATCGGCGCTTTGGCGGTCGGCTTCGTTTTTGCCTCGCTCTTTGAACGCCGCCTCGGGGCGGTGCGCGCGGCCTTCCGCAGGCTTACCCCGCGCGGCTCTCGTGCCGCTTGAGCGCCAAGACCGCGTTCAGCCCGCCAAACGCAAAAGCATTTGACAGGACCACATCGACAGAGGCCTCGCGCGCCTCGTTCGGGACGACGTCAAGCGCACATTCGGGGTCAGGTTCCTCATAACCGATGGTCGGCGCGATCACCCCGTCGCGCAGCGCCATGATACAGGCCAGCAGTTCCACTGCCCCCGTGCCGCCGATCAGATGCCCGTGCATGGACTTCGTGGAAGAGATCATCAGCTTGTTCGCATGGTCCCCAAAGACTTCGGCCACAGCGGCACACTCGGTCTTGTCATTGGCTGCCGTGCCTGTGCCGTGGGCATTGATATAACCCACGTCGGAGGGGTTGATCTTCCCATCCCGCATTGCACCCGCGATAGTCCGTGCCGCCCCCTGCTTGGACGGCATGACGATGTCCGAGGCATCCGAGGTCATCGCAAAGCCCGCGACCTCGCAGAGGATCTCCGCGCCACGCGCCTTGGCGTGCGCGTATTCCTCGAAAACAAAGACCCCCGCGCCCTCGCCCTGCACCATGCCGTTGCGCGTGGCCGAGAACGGGCGGCAGGCGTCCTTGGACATGACGCGCAATCCTTCCCATGCCGTGATCCCGCCAAAGCAGAGCATCGCCTCGGAGCCGCCTGTGACCATGACCTTGGCCATGCCAGAGCGGATCATGTTAAAGGCCTGTCCCATCGCGTGATTGGACGACGCACAAGCGGTCGCTACGGTAAAAGACGGCCCGCGCAGCTTCCATTCCATCGAGACATGGCTCGCGGCTGCATTGTTCATCAGCTTGGGCACGATAAAGGGGTGGACGCGGTTCTTGCCCTCTTCATAGACGGCGCGATAGTTCTCGTCCTGCGTGTTCAGCCCGCCCCCGGACGTCCCCAGCACCACACCGGACTGGTCCGCCAGATCACCCGAGAAGGTCAGCCCCGATTGGACAATCGCCTCGCGCGCGGCCAGCAGGGTGAACTGCGTGAAGCGGTCATAAAGCGCGATTTGCTGACGGTGGAAATGGGCGGTCTCGTCATAGCCTTTGATCTGCCCGCCGATCTGGATCGCCAGCCTGTCAACATCGCGGAAATCCAACGGACCGATGCCACAGAGGCCCTCGCGCATCGCCTCAAGCGTGGTGGGCACATTGGCCCCCAGCGGGTTGATCGTTCCCGCGCCGGTGATCACGACGCGGTGCATCAGCCCTGCTGCTCGGACTTGAGCTTTTCAACGGCCGCGACGATAGCCGCGATCGACGAGATGTCGAACTCGCTCGCCTGCGGGTCATTGGCGTTGAACGGCACCGAAATGTCGAACGTTTCCTCAATGGCGAAAATGCTTTCGACAAGCCCGAGGCTGTCGATGCCGATATCCTCAAGCGTCTGGTCCATCTTGATGTCCGATGGTTCCAGCATGGCTTGCTCGGCGATGATAGCGATGACCTGATCTTTGATGCTCATCTTATCCGTCACTCTGGCTATTGTGCCTGCATGTAGTGTGTCTTGCACAGGTTTGAAACAGGCAATTAACGCTTTGACAGATCCCGCAGCAGGCGCGGCAGGCGGCGGAGCGCCTTATAGCTTTCGATATGGCTCTGCATTTTGACAGCCGGATAGCCCATCATCACGCGGCCCGCGGGCACATTGGACAGCACGATTGTTCCGCCACCCAGCACCACATCATCCCCGACCTTGAGGTTGTCGGCGACGCCAGCCTTGCCGCCTACGACGACGCGGTCGCCGATCACGGTTGAACCCGCGACGCCCGCCTGCGCGCAGAGCAGGCAGTATTCACCCACGATGACGTTGTGCCCCACCTGCACGAGGCTGTCGATCTTGGTGCCCTTCCCGACGCAGGTTGCGCGGATGGTGCCTGCATCCACGCAGGAGTTCGCACCGACCTCGACATCATCACCAATCTCGACGCCGCCAAGCGAATGGATACGATGCCAGCGTGGGTCTGCGGGCGGTTCCATCGCGGCTTCTCCGAGGCTCTCGCGGGCTTTTTCCACATTCGAGGGTTCCGCCGTGACAAAGGAAAATCCGTCGCCACCGATAGCCACATTGGTTTGTAGGATCACGCGGTCGCCAATGCGGACGTGGCGTTGCAGACGGACGCCGGCGTGGATCTGGCAGTTACTCCCGACGATGACGCCACCTGCAATGCTCACATGATCACCGATCCACGTGCCGTCACCGATCACACCACCCGCACCGACGACCGAAAAGGCCCCGATGGTGACATTCCGCCCGATGGTGGCCGATGGATCAACCAGAGCCGCCGGGCTGATCCCCTGACCGTCCAACGGCGCATCCAGCATCTGCGTCAGCCCCGCCATCGCCAGACGCGCTCGGGGTGCAATGATCGCGGCCTCAAGCCCGAGCGCCTGCCAATCTGCCCCTGGCCAGACGACGGCCGCGCGGGCTGCCCCCTGCGCCAGTACTTCACCATAGGCCGGCGTCATAGCAAGGGCGAGGTCATCCGGTCCTGCGCTCGCGGGTTCGGACGCGCCCGAGACCAAAAGATCAACGGCGCCGAAGGCCTCTGCCCCCAGCGCAGCTGCGATGTCTTTGACTGAATGTGCCATAACGACCCCGGATCAATTCCGTTGCCAGATTTAGCCTCCAACTGCGCGAAGGACCACCCCTTCGCGTGCCAGCGCATTCCAGATCAGCCGGTCACGCCCGTAAACGTCGCGACGGAACTGGGTGCGCCCGTCAGCCTGCGTATAGGCCGTGCGGTAGACGAGATGCACCGGAACGGGTTCACGCAGGTCCACTCGGGTCTCGCGACCTGTTGCCAGCGTCGACTGGAAAAGGCCCTGCGGATCGCTCGTCTGCCGCGCCAGAAGTGCATAGGCAAAGTCGAAGGGATCAGCCAGACGGACACAACCGTGGCTATAGGCGCGCACCTCGCGACCAAAGAGGCTCTTGGCGGGGGTGTCGTGCAGATAGATGTTGTAGGGGTTCGGGAACATGAACTTCACTAGACCCAGCGCATTGCCCTGGCTTGGGGGTTCACGCATTGCATAGGGGAAGGTCGCTTCGGTATAGCCCGAGAAATCGGCCGTCGAACGGTCAACGACACGCCCGTTGTGGTCTGTAATCACAAGGTTGGAGACGGCCTGCGGGTTCTGCTGGAGCTGTGGCAGGAATTCTTTGGTGATAATCGAGCGCGGGACGTACCAGCTAGGGTTGATCACCATGAATTCCATCACATCCGAAAACTCCGGCGTCGCCCGGTCGTCATAGCGGGCACCGACCACCGAACGGGTCGAAAATGTCTCTTCGCCGTTGTCGATGATCTTGGCGGTAAAGTCGGTGATATTCATCCAGATATGGCGCTCGCCGCGCGGACGGTTGATCCAGCGCTCACGTTCCATCGCCACGATGATCGACTGCAGGCGGCGCTCAGGCGAGACGTTGATCTCTTCCAGTGTGCCGCGCCCTGCGGTTCCGTCGGTGGCAAGGCCGTGGGCCAGCTGGAACTGCTGCACAGCCGAGAAGATCGCATCGTCATAGATCTGCGTGGTCGTCGGCTCAAGA
>CAXQAV010000430.1:0-5956 GCA_964221795.1 Luminiphilus sp.
CTGCGCTGCGGCGCATCGAGATCGAGGAAATGTTTTCGCGTTCTTCAACCGACAGGTTCAGCAGAGCCGGCGGGAGCATCCAGATATCGGCATCAAGGCCAGACTGGTGGCTCGCGTGGCCGGTCAGCATCGGGCCACCGCGTGGCTGGCTCATGTCGCCGATATAGAGGCCCTCCCATCCGGGCAGGGTCGCGGCAAACCGTGACAGGTCCTGCACAAAGTCGACGGTGACGGGTTGCGCCCAGTTGCGATTGCGCGAGAGGCGCATCGCCTGCCACGTCGGCCCGGTCTCGGCCAGTTGCTCGGCACCCGCCTGACAGCCGCGGGCATAGCCGCCGACGGCTTCGGACTGTTGGGACGTCACCGTGGGGGCAGCCCCGAACAGGAATTTCGCCAACTTTGTGTCACTGACATTCTGGCTGGAGAGGCTGACGGTCTCAGGGCCGTCGGCCTGGCAGGCGGCCAAAACGCCTGCCAGAAATACTGCTACGATGAAGCGGACCATTCTGCGCGATCTCCGTCTTTATTCACCCAGCGTAGCAGCAAAAGACCGATCAGGAAAAGGAATACCACGGGCAGAAAGCCCAATTGGTTGCTGCCCGTCATGATTGTGAAGACGGTGATCAAGGCAGGTGCCACAAAAGCGGTTGCCTTGCCGGTCAGGGCAAACAGGCCAAAGGCCTCGGCAGGGCGCTCAGGGTGGGTGTGCCGCACCATCATCGACCGCGACGAGGCATAGAGCGCGCCACCCGCACCACCGATACACATCCCGCACACATAGAAGATCATGTCGGGGATGCCCGAACCTTCCGTAAAGGGTAGGCCAAAGATCGCTTCGCGGGACATGCCGATGATGATGGCGGAGACGCCGATCAATACCCACACGCAGACGCGGATCACTGGCTTGGGACCAAACCGCGCATCGCAAAGGCCGCCGATCCAGGTGGCAATCGCTGCAGCAATGGCTGCGATAATCCCGAAAACGCCGATCTGGATGATGCCCCAGTCAAGGACGAGCGCAGCGTAGACACCGCCAAAAGCATAAAGCGCGTTCAATGCATCCCGATAGAACATCGAGCCCAGCAGGAAATTCAGCAGGCTCTTGCGATGAAAGACACCGCGCAGCGTCGCCATCAGCTCGCCCCAGACAGCACTGAGCTTGGTCGATCGTCTTGGCGCATTCGGATCGTCGCGGACGTAAAGAAAGAAAGGGATGATAAAGATGATGTACCAGATCGCGATGAATGGCCCGACAAATCGCGTGCCCTCGCGCGCCTCCGGATCAAGCCCGAAGAGCGGGGCATTGCCCAACAGCGTGACGCCCTCGTCGTTTTCGGAAAACAGGAGCAGCATGATAAAGAGCGAGACAACGCCGCCCCAATAACCTAATGCCGCGCCCGATCCGGAAATCCGCCCGATCTCCTTTTCATTGCCCAAAGACGGCAGAATGGCGTTGACGAAATTCAGCGTGCTTTCGGCTGCGAAGAAGCCTGCATAGAAGATCACCAGCATCAGGATCAGCGCCGATCCGTCCGGTGTCAGCCCCCAGAGCATGAAGGTTGTCACAACATAGATGACCGAAAAGAAAGCGATCCACGGCACCTTGCGGCCCGAGTTGTCGGCAAATGCCCCGAGGAAGGGGGCCGAGAAGGCGATCATCAAGCCGGCGACGGTCTGCCCCGCCGACCAGAGCGATTGTGCCCGTGCATCGGCGGCTGCTTCATTCAGGCCGCCGGACATGAAGTATTCGGTTGCGACGACTGCGAAATAGGGGCCGAAAATGAAGGTCAGACCAAGTGTGTAAAAGGGCTGTGATGCCCAATCAAACAGCATCCATCCCCAAATGCGCTTCTTGCTGACGTCCATCTGTATTCCCCGGCTCTTCCCTTGAAAGGGATAAGACACAGAGAATGATGCCTCTGGCAAGAAAAGGTTTAGGCCGCGCCGCCGGACGTGCCGTCAAACTCGGGCGGCCACGGCCTTGTGTTGTCCGCATCAATCCAAGCCTGCACCCATGCGGGCAGCTCCGGCGAGATGCCGTCATGCCCGACTTCGGCAAAAACCCTTTGAGGTGCCACGATCCCGTTTTTGTCGGTGACGGCGGCACGGAACAGCGCCTGCACGGCGCAATCCTTGCCGATCCAGAGGCTATGTTCGAGATAGAAGAACCAGTGATCCCAGCCCACACAGCGGCTGACATTACGGAATCTAACGAAGGGCCTGATGCGTCTGCGGTAGCGGACCGAATTGCCCGCCATGGTCAGACCCCAGCGGTTTGCCTGCAGTGCCGCGATCAGGCCCACACGCACCGCCAGCCCCGTCCGGCCGATATTAAGAATGCTCAGGATACGCCCGTTGTCCATTTCCAGATACTGGTCGACATCCTGCGGCCAGCAGCGGTGATAGGAGACATGCGCCTCCAGTGCTTCCAGTGGCGGCAACCGCTTTGCGCGGAAATACTCTTTGGCGACGCGGATGATCGGGTACATCTGGTTTCCTCTGTTTCAACCGCAAGCTGGGATCGGTTGACGTAAACGTCAATCTTAACCTCGCGGCAAGCTTGGTCTTGTCGAACGGGCCGTGACGACTTAGGTCACGTCTAACAACTCGGAGACCTCATCAATGCTGACTATCTTTCAGGCCCTGCTTTTGATCCTTGGCGTGGTACGTTTTTTCGTCATCGCCCATTTCATCATGAGCTGGCTGATCCGCTTTGAGGTCCTCAATGTCCGTCAGGAACTGGTAGGGCAAATCTGGTACGGGCTGGAGCGGATCCTTGAGCCGATCTATAGCCGCGTCAGGCGCTTTATGCCGAACCTTGGTGGCATCGACCTCTCGCCGATCGTGGTTTTGGTGGGTATCGAAATCCTGCGAATCTTCCTGATCAACAATATGAGCGCCTTCTACTAAAGCACTGGACGGGTCGCCCGCGTGGTCACGACCTGAAACCGCCGTCGCTCATCGGAAATCAGCAATGGCGCAAAAGCGTTGCTGCCCGTCGCACTTGTCATTTCCCTCGCGTGGCATCGGTGATCTACTCTGCTCCAGAAGAACTGGAGTTGCCGATGTCGGACCGCATCACCTTTAACCTGAACGGCGAAACCGTCACAGCCGCCTCTGGAGAAACGATCTGGGAGGTCGCGAACGGCCGCGGTCTGGTGATCCCGCATCTCTGCCACAAACCGGCACCCGGCTACCGCTCTGACGGCAACTGCCGCGCCTGCATGGTCGCGATCGAAGGCGAGCGGACACTCGCGGCCTCGTGCATCCGTGAACCCAGCGAAGGAATGGTGGTCACCACCGACCAGCCGCGCGAGCGGCAGGCCCGCAAGATGGTGATGGAACTTCTGGTCGCCGACCAGCCTGCGCAGGATGTGGCGCACGACAAATCCGCTCATCTCTGGGACATGGCCGCGAAGCAGGACGTCAGCAAGAGCCGTTTCCCTGCGAAAGAAGAGCATATCCCGCTTCTCGACAGCAGCCATGTGGCGATGTCTGTGAACCTCGACGCCTGCATCCAGTGTGGTCTCTGCGTGCGCGCCTGCCGTGAAGTGCAGGTGAACGATGTGATCGGCATGGCAGGGCGCGGGGCGACGGCCTATCCCGTCTTCGACTTTGACGACCCCATGGGGGCGTCTTCCTGCGTGGCTTGTGGTGAATGTGTGCAGGCCTGCCCGACTGGCGCACTGATGCCGGCAACTGTCACCGACGAGAACCAGATCGGCGACAGCAAGGACTATGACCGCGAAGTCGAAAGCGTCTGCCCCTTCTGCGGCGTCGGCTGCCAGATCAGCCTCAAGATCAAGGACAACAAGGTCAAATACGTCGAAGGCATCAACGGCCCTGCGAACGAAGGGCGTTTGTGCGTGAAGGGCCGGTTCGGTTTTGACTACATCCACCACCCGCACCGCATGACCAAGCCGCTGATCCGTCGCGAGGATGCACCCGCCAAGGACCTCAACGTCGATCCCGGCAACTGGCAGGAATTCTTCCGCGAGGCGTCTTGGGAAGAGGCGCTGGATGTCGCCGCCAAGGGGCTCAAGGAGATTGGCGGGCGTGGTGTGGCGGGTTTCGGCTCGGCCAAATGTACGAACGAAGAAGCCTACCTCTTTCAGAAACTCATCCGTCAGGGGTTCGGCCATAACAACGTCGACCACTGCACGCGCCTCTGTCATGCGTCATCTGTTGCCGCATTGATGGAGAACGTCGGCTCCGGCGCTGTGACGGCGACCTTCAACCAGATCGAGAACGCGGATGTGGCCATCGTCATCGGCGCCAACCCGATCGAGAACCACCCCGTAGCTGCGACCTATTTCAAGCAGTTCACCAAGCGCGGTGGCAAGCTGATCGTAATGGACCCGCGCGGGCAGGCGCTGAAACGCTTTGCAACGCATATGCTGCAATTCCGTCCCGGCGCCGATGTTTCGATGCTGAACGCGATCATGCACGTGATCGTCGAAGAGGGCCTCTACGACCAGCAATACATCGACGCCTACACCGAGAACTGGGAGGCCGAGAAAGCGCATCTGGCCGACTTCACGCCAGAGAAGATGGAAAAGATCTGCGGCATCCCCGCCGAGACCCTCCGCGAGGTTGCGCGCACTTTTGCCGGTGCGAAGGCTGCGATGATTTTCTGGGGCATGGGTGTCAGCCAGCACATCCACGGCACCGACAACTCGCGCTGTCTGATCAGCCTTGCGCTGATGACAGGGCAGGTGGGGCGTCCGGGCGCGGGTCTGCATCCGCTTCGCGGACAGAACAACGTGCAGGGTGCATCTGACGCGGGCCTGATCCCGATGTTCCTGCCGGACTATCAGCCGGTAGGTGACGACGGCGTGCGCAGCGCGTTTCAGGAAATCTGGCAGGATGGCACGATTGACCCCAACAAGGGTCTGACGGTGACCGAAATACTTGATGCGGTTCACGCAGGGAGTATCCACGGGATGTATATCCTTGGTGAAAACCCCGCAATGTCGGACCCGGATGTCGAACACGCACGCGATGCGCTGGCCAAGCTCAGGCATCTGGTGGTGCAGGATATCTTCATCACGGAAACGGCGAACTTTGCTGATGTGATCCTGCCGGCCTCCGCCTTCGCCGAGAAATCGGGGACAGTCACAAACACCAACCGTCAGGTGCAGATGGGCCGCCCCGCTGTCCCGCCACCTGGTGAGGCGAAAGAGGATTGGTGGATCACCGTGGAACTGGCCAAACGCCTTGGCCTGCCTTGGACCTACACCCACCCCAAAGATGTCTTTGCCGAAATGGCGCTGTCGATGAAATCGCTGTCGAACATCACCTGGGACCGGCTCGAGGCGCAGAACGCAGTGACCTATCCGTCGCTCTCGCCCGAAGACCCCGGCCAGCCGATTGTCTTTGGCAATGGTTTCCCGCGTCCCAACGGGCGTGCGCGGTTCACCCCTGCGAGCGTGATCCCGCCGGACGAGGCACCGGATGCGGATTATCCGATGATCATGACAACGGGCCGCCAGTTGGAACACTGGCACACAGGCAGCATGACTCGCCGCTCCAAAGTGCTGGACGCGGTCGAGCCGGAGGCGAACTGCTCGTTGCATCCGTCGACCCTGCGCAGACTGGGTGTCGAACCGGGTGGCATGGTCACGCTGACCACACGCCGTGGCAGCATCACGATCATGGCGCGCGAGGATCGGGCGGTCGCTCCGGACATGGTGTTTGTGCCCTTCGCCTATGTCGAGGCCGCGGCCAACGTGCTGACAAATCCGGCGGTTGATCCTTACGGAAAGATTCCCGAATTCAAGTTTGCGGCCGTCCGCGTGGAAAAGGCAGCAGATCAGGGTGCGGCGGAGTAAATCCGCCTCAACCCGCGCTTTGGCGTTCCCGCTATTGAATAGCAGCCCCGCACTGACCTAGCCTGATCGGCGAATAGGTGCGTCCTTCAGGGGTGCCACACGCTATGAATGAGGTATGCCCAATG
>CAXQAV010000431.1:0-9058 GCA_964221795.1 Luminiphilus sp.
CCGCCACGGCCCATGCGATGATCGGGCAACTGATCGGCGGCAGCAGTGTCTCGGTCGAAGACCTGATCGCCGTGGCCGACGAGGCGGCGCAGATTCTGGAATACTCCAACCGTCTGGAAGCGAAATCGGCCGAGCAGGAGCGCACCGCTCGGGCCCTGCGCGACGCAAACGCCAAGCTGACCGCGCTCTCCATTCAGAAAGACGCCTTTCTCAGCCAGATCAGCCATGAATTGCGCACGCCGATGACCTCGATCCGGTCATTTTCGGAGATTCTGCGCGAAGGGGATATGCCGCCCGATGCGCTGAGCCGCTACGCGGGAATTATACATGACGAGGCGGTGCGACTGACCCGTCTGCTGGACGATCTTTTGGATCTCTCTGTGCTTGAAAACGGGCAGGTGGTCCTGCGTGAGAGCAGCGGCAATCTGGAGACCCTGATCGACCGTGCGATTGGTGCAGCCGGTCTGCACGACGGGGTGCTCGAGATCAGGCGAGTCCCGTCAGAGGAAAACCTGATCCTGACAACAGACCTCGACCGGTTGGTGCAGGTCTTTATCAATCTGATTTCGAATGCCCGCAAATACTGCGAAGCGGACAAGCCTGTGCTGACGATCCGTGTGGTGCGGCAGGGCAAGATGACGGCGGTCGACTTTGTGGATAACGGGCGCGGAATTGCGCCCGAGAACTACGAGCTGATCTTCGAAAAGTTCTCGCGCATATCCGATGAGAGCAAGGCAGGTGGCGCTGGGCTCGGGCTCGCGATCTGCCGCGAAGTCATGCACCGTCTGGGCGGTGACGTGGGATACTTGCCACAGGCCAAAGGTGCGGGCTTCCGCGTGATCCTGCCGCAGCAGGCGATCACGCCATCATTAGAGAAAACGTAACGAATACCCCTTAGGGTGTCGCCAGAACAAACTTGGGGGGCCATGACCGAGGGGACACATGCGAACATCCTGCGCCGGATGGCCGGTATGCAGGTTGGCGGGGATTCGCAAAGCCCGCTGACCTCGTCGCGGGCTGTCCGCCTCGTCTTGGCCAAGGTCGCGCAGGATAGCGTGGGCCTCCCGCTTGCCGTATCCAGCGTTGCCGAAGATGTTGCCGACTTGGACGCGATGCTTGCCGCCCTGCCGGACGGGCTGATGCTGGTCCGGCTTGAACGCGCGGATCAGACCGTTGGTCTGATGGGGCTCGATATGCAACTGCGTGCCTCTGTGCTGGAAGTGACGACAACTGGCAAACTTCTGGCACAGGGTGCCGAAGACAGGCCGCCGACCGGGACTGACCGCTTTATCTGCGACGCGCTGATCAAGGGGTTCCTCGACAGCTTCCCCGAGGTCGTGCGCGGCACCGCCTTTAAAGGTTGGGCACAAGACTCCGCAGCGGGCGAACTCTTTGCCGACACCCGGCTCGCCGGGCTGATCCTGGCCCCGGGCCGCTACCGGACGGTGCAGATGACGGTGCAGCTTGGCCAGACCGATCGTCAGGGCCTTTTGCTGCTTGCCTTGCCGCTGCCAGAACCGGACCCTGTCGAGGGCCTGCCAAAACCCGAGGCGATTGCGTGGGAGCCTGCTTTCACTGCGGCTGTTACGGCCGCGCCGGTCAGTCTCGCCGCGCGGCTTCATAACTTCAGACTGACACTGGCGTAGGCCCGTTCGCTGAAGGTCGGGGCGGTTCTGCCGCTGGGTGGGTGTACGGTTTCCTCTGCACGGCTTTGCACGGCGGACGGTCACTTGGTGGCGAGGGGGCGTCTGGGGCAGAGCGGCGGTATGCGCGCACTTCGGATCGAAGCGCCTCCGGCGCTTGATATGCGTGACCTGCCGATGACCCCCAGTGCCGAGATGCCGATGGTCGCCATGTCAGACGTGGCAGATACAGCGATGTTGGACATGGAAAATGCCGGCGGATTCGCCGGCGTTGCCGAATTGCCAGAGGGCGGATCTTAGCGGTTTGCCATCGCTTCGAGCTGGCCGCGCATCCCGCCGAGGTCGTAGCCTGCCTGCGTTGTCGCCGCGATGATATCATCGGCTGCCATGTCTTTGGCCTGTGCAAAGGACCAGACGATTGACGACCGTGTGCCGGACGCGCAATAGGCCAGCACAGGCCCATTCGAGGTGTCCATCGCGGCCTTCTGGCTGTCGATCATATCCATGTTCAGCCCCTGGTGCGTCACGGGATTCACGATGAACCTCAGCCCCGCCGCAGTCGCCGCATCGCCGATGGCCGCAGCCTGATGGCTAGGCGGCACTTCGGCGTCAGGACGGTTGCAGATGATCGTCTTGTAGCCAGCGGCTACAATGGCGGGAATGTCCTCGACCGCGATCTGCGGTGACACGGCGAAGTCGGGGCTGAGCGGGCGAATATCCATGGCTCACCCCTAAACCACCGATGCTTGCTGGTCCAGCCAGTTCCGCACAGCAGGCGCAAGCGCCATGCCGCCGATCATCGCCAGAAGGAACGCAAGCCCGCCGCTGCTAGAAAAACTCAGTGACGCGACAACCGGACCGGGGCAAAGACCTGCAAGGCCCCATCCCATGCCGAACATTGTTGAGCCGATGACCAGATTACGGCCGATCTTGGGGGCTGGGGGATTCGGGAAGGAGCTGGCGAGCACAGGCGTGCGACCGCGTGCAAACCGCCATGCGATTGCCATTGGGATGATCGCACCGCCCATGACAAATGCCAGCGTCGGATCCCAGTCACCAAAGATGTCAAGCCACCCCTGCACTTTGGTCGTGTCTGTCATGCCGGAGATCAGCAGGCCCAGCCCGAAAACTGCGCCAACAACAAAGGAAACAAAAGCGCGCATCAGATCACCTCCAGCACATGCTTGAACAGAATGATGGTGAGGCCGCCCGCACCGATGTAGAAGACCGTTGCCACGATCCCGCGCAGCGAGAGCCGCGACATGCCGCAGACATCGTGCCCCGAGGTGCAGCCGTTGGCGAGGCGTGTCCCGATACCGACCAGAAGACCGGCGGCGATGATGACAATCCAGTTGCCGGTCAGATGGGTTTCCGAACCGCCCATCGCATAGGCAAGCACGGCAGGAGCCAGAAACAGCCCCGCCAGCAAGGCGCCACGTTCAGCCCATTCATGGCGCGCAGAGCCGTCGACCAGACCGCCGATGATTCCAGACGCGCCCATGACGCGCCCGTTGACGAGAAGATAAAGTGCTGCGGCCGAGCCGATCAGCAGGCCTCCGAAGAGACCAAGCAACCAATCCATTGGCATATCGAATATCCTGTGCGTTGAAGGCCCTTCTCAGAGACCGTTGATCGGTACCTTGAAGTAGCGTTGTCCGTTGTCTTCGGGTTCGGGGAACTGCCCCGCCCGCATGTTCGTCTGGATCGAGGGCAGGATGAGCTTGGGCATCCCCAAAGTCGCATCCCGCTTGGTCCGCATCGACACGAATTCCTCCATCGGGCGGCCAGCGCCCACGTGGATATTCAGCGCCTTTTGCTCGCCCACTGTGGTTTCCCACGCGAATTCGTCGCGGCCCGGGGCTTTGTAATCATGGCCCACGAAAATCCGGGTCTCGTCCGGCAGGGCGAGGATTTTCTGGATCGAGTTGAAGAGATCCTGCGCAGAGCCACCGGGGAAATCGCAGCGCGCCGTGCCGAAGTCGGGCATGAACAAGGTGTCGCCAACAAAGGCGGCGTGGCCGATGACATAGGTCAGGCAGGCTGGCGTATGGCCTGGAGTGTGCAGAACATCTGCGCGCATCTGTCCGATATGGAAGCTGTCACCGTCCTTGAAAAGCGCATCGAATTGCGATCCGTCCCGCTCGAACGCGGTGCCTTCATTGAAGACCTTGCCGAATGTGTCCTGCACGATTGTGATATTTGCACCGATCCCGATCTTGCCGCCCAAGGCGTCAGCCAGGTAAGGCGCGGCTGACAGGTGGTCAGCGTGCACATGGCTTTCGAGAATCCAGGCGACCTCGAGTCCGGTCTCTTTGACCCATGCGATTATTGCGTCAGCAGAGCGCGTGTCGGTGCGCCCCGACGCGGCATCATAGTCCAGAACGCTGTCGATGATCGCGCAGGTCCGCCCCTGTTGTTCCGATACCACATAAGACACCGTGTTCGTCGCTTCATCAAAGAAAGCTTTCACATTCGGAGTCATTTCTGGTCTCCCATTCACCGATCCTAATTCATAGCCTATACATTTTAATTAAGGAATGTGTAGTCTAGGGAGTGAAATGTCAATGCCTGATGATATGGATATTATGGCGGCGCGCCTGGACGAGGCTGCGAACGAGGCCGCGGACATGATGAAGGCGCTCAGCAATCCTGGGCGCTTGCGTATCTTGTGCACGCTTGTTCCCGGCGAACGCACAGTCGGTGAAATCGAAGAAGCTGTGGGCGAGAGCCAGTCATATGTCTCGGGGCAGTTGTTGAAACTGCGTGCCGAAGGGCTGGTCGAATGCAGTCGTGAAGGGCGCAGCATGCATTACCGGCTGGCCGATCCGCGTGTGCGCCCCTTGCTGGAAAAGGTCTATGACCTTTTCTGCCCCGTCTGATAATTTTTCAGTTCCGCCCGCGCGACCTGCCTGCGGTGGACGGCATCCGGTCCGTCGGCAAGGCGCAGTGTGCGCAGGTGAGTCCATTGCCGAGCAAGTGGCGTATCCTGTGACACCCCCGCCGCACCATGCATCTGGATGGCCTGATCGGTGATCTCGAGTGCAACGAGCGGCGCAATAACCTTGATCTGGCTGATCCACGGTGCCGCGGCGCGTGCATCACCCTGATCCATCATCCAAGCCGCCTTGAGACACAGCAGCCGCGCCTGTTCGATCTGCATCCGCGCGTTGGCGATGATGTCGAGGTTCTCGCCCAGTTGCGCGAGCGGCTTGCCAAAGGCTTCGCGGTCGAGTGACCGCTCGCAAAGCAGCTCCAGCGCTTTCTCGGCTTGACCGATGGCCCGCATGCAATGGTGGATGCGCCCCGGTCCCAGACGGCCCTGCGCGATCTCGAAACCGTGCCCCTCACCCAAGAGCATGTTTCCGGCAGGCACGCGTACATCTGTAAAACGGAAATGCATGTGACCGTGTGGGGCGTCGTCATGGCCGAAGACCTCCATAGGGCGCAGCTTTTCGATGCCTGTCGTACCTGCGGGAACAACAATTATCCCGTGCTGCTGGTGACGCCCGCCATCGGTCGGGGTCCGCACCATGACGATATAAACGGCACAGCGCGGATCACCTGCGCCTGTAGCCCACCACTTTTCACCGTTCAGGACATAATCATCCCCGACACGCACGCAGGACAGGGCGATATTCGTGGCGTCCGAGCTTGCGACCTGCGGTTCGGTCATCAGATAGGCAGAACGGATTTCGCCTGCCATCAGCGGTTTCAGCCACTGCTCTTTCATGGCCTCCGTGCCATAGCGCGAGAAGACTTCCATATTGCCGGTGTCGGGGGCGTTACAGTTGAAGACCTCGGCGGCCAGATGGCTCTTGCCCATTTCCTCGGCCAGATAGGCGTATTCGACGGTTTTGAGCGACGGACCATCACGGAAGGTGTCCCAGAAATTCCAGAGGCCCGCAGCTTTGGCCTTGGCCTTCAACCCTTCGAGAGTCTCGGTTTGGCGCGGCGTGAATTGCCAGCGGTCGCCCACGTTGACTTCGGCCAGAAATTCGGCATCGAGAGGCGCGATCTCTTCCGCGACCATAGTCTTGACCGCAGCCAATACCGGCCTGAGCCTGTCTGTGATGCCAAGGTCCATATCCCGCCTCCCTGAAGTTTCCTCCCATGGTGCATTGCCGCAAGGTCGTGTCAATCAGGTGCTTGCCTGACAGCGGGGCAGGGTGGCTAATGGGCGCATGAGCGAAGCGGCGGAAAAACTGGGAATGACCCTTGCAGACCTCGACGGTTATCTGTCGGGGGCGGTTGAAGGGTTCACGGGTCTCAAGACGGTCACTAAGTTCGGAACAGGGCAGTCCAACCCGACCTACAGGCTGGAGGCGGCATCGGGTCTCTATGTTCTGCGCAGCAAGCCGCCGGGTAAGCTCTTGCCCTCTGCCCACGCGGTTGACCGCGAATTTCGCGTGATGCAGGCGCTTGCCGCAACCGATGTTCCTGTGCCCGCCGCGCTGCATCTGGCGCGGGCTGAAACTTCGCCCAACGGCCGCGATTTTTTTGTCATGCGTTTTGTAGAAGGGCGCATTTTCTGGGATCCCGCGCTGCCCGAATGTGGCCCGCGCGAGCGTGCGGCGATCTATGACGCCATGAACGCGACACTGGCTGCGCTGCACGACCTCGACGTTGGTGCCATCGGTCTTGGCGATTTTGGCAAGCCCGGCAATTACTTTGCGCGTCAGCTGGACCGGTGGAGCAGCCAGTACCGCGCTTCGGTCGATACACCTTCGGATGACATGGCCGAGATCATGGACTGGCTCGGACGGAACATGCCCGCAGACGACGGGCAGGTGGCGCTGGTGCATGGCGATTGGCGGCTGGACAATATGATCTTTGCGCCGGATGCGCCTCGGGTCGCCGCGGTGCTGGATTGGGAACTCTCGACGCTCGGTCACCCGATGGCGGACCTTGCCTGTCAATGCATGCAGTGGCGCCTGCCCAATCAGGGCGACATGCGCGGGCTGGCGGGGGTGGACCGCGGCGCGCTCGGCATTCCGTCCGAGGCGGCCTATGTCGCAGTCTATGCCCGGCGACGCGGATTGTCAGGGAACGACAACTGGCCCTTCTTTCTGGTTTTCGCCTTCTTCCGTCTGGCGGCGATCCTTGCGGGGGTGGCGGCGCGTGCCGCCGCAGGCAATGCTTCGAACCCTGAAATGGCGCGGAAATATGGGGCGGCAGTGCCAGTGCTGGCGGGTATGGCGGTCGCCATTACCCGCGATGGGGCAGGGGACTAACCCAGCATCACCCCGATGATCACGGCCATCAGCCCGATCATGGACACAAAGAGCGCACCGAGGTTGATCGGCAGGATTTTCGACACCCGCGCACGCAGTTCCTCGTCCGAAAGGCCCGCCCGCTTGGCCTTGGTCACGGCAACAATCGAATAGACGATCCCGACCAGCCCGATGAGCGTCAGCGCGGCTCCAATCCAGACAACGACTTCCATAGCGACCTCGTGCAGTTTTGCGCTGACTACCTGCCGCCCGCCCCCTTCGCAAGGGTTGCAGCGCCGATAGCGCTTCGCTAGTCAAAAGGACCAACCTCAGGAGAGCAGCGATGAACGATTCCGTGACAGATACAGCCAACACCGTCGCAGGGCAGGAACTGCGCGCCTTCGTCGAACGCTACGAGCGGCTGGAAGCGGAAAAGAAAGACATCGCCGACGCTCAGAAAGAGGTCATGGCAGAAGCCAAGGGGCGCGGCTACGACGTGAAAGTGCTGCGCAAGATTGTGGCCCTGCGCAAGCGCGACGCCAATGATCTGGCCGAGGAAGAAGCCGTCCTGGAAATGTACAAGGCCGCTCTCGGCATGTGATCTTCAGCGGAAGGGCAGGATCAGATCCACGCCCTCCATGTCGTCGATCAGGGCAATGTCCTCTTCATAGAGTTCGGTCATGGCGTCGATCAGCCGTGTCCCGATCTCGGGGTAAATAATCTCGTCTTCCATGGCTCCGGGCTTGGCATGGGTCTCCACGGCAGCGGCAATGGCCTCATGGCGTGCGACGCGGTCAATGTTGGGCCTTGCAGAGAGGTCGGCCTGCAATGCGGCAAACCCCTCGGGGGTGAGCACATGCGCTGCGATATCCAGCCCTCCGGCTAGCGGTGTCTGCGGGAAGGCCCCAGAGAAGAGGCGGATCAGATTCTCCCAGATGATCGGCGTATCCTCGTTGCACCAGACATGGATCTGCGCCTGCGGGGCCACATTGCGGATGCGCCGGATAATGCCAGACCAGCGCAGTTCAAGCGGTGAAAGCGTGCCGAGAAAGTCGCGCAGGCGCGGCGCCTCCGCACTGCGGGCGACCTCTTGCAGAAACGGAGCAGGATTGCGCAGCCCGATAAACAGGCTGAGGTCGTCCTTGGGGAACAGACGGGCAAGGGTGCGCACCTTGGATTCGGTCTGTGGATAGAAGACACCGTCATCAAAAATCCGCTTGGGGATGGCAATGAAATTGTCGTTTGACATCACCACGCGGTCGACATCGTCTTCTTCGACGATGGCGTTCAGGAAAATGTCTCGGGTGCCGGGTTTGGGAGGGGCCCCGTCCAGCCCTTGGATGGTTTCGCGCAGCAGTCGGCGGTATTTGCTGGTGCCCGGAATGACGATGCCCTCTGCAAGTAGGGCGGCCGCTTTCCGCAGCACCGATTTCAACAGCCTCTCCTCATCCGTGCAATTCGCGCCGATGTGAAGGGCGATTTCCATGAGTGTGTCCCTGTGGTCTGTGTCGGGGGTCATCATAGGGGGAAAATCATAGGGGGAAACAAGTCGGGGAAAACCCGAATTTGGGCAAAAGTAAGCAACAGTTCGGCGGCGGAAAAAATGTTCTGCCAAGAGGCGAAAACCCCATTGCCAATGCGCATTTCTGCCTGCTATACGCCGCCCATTCGCAACGATGCGAGGCTGCCGCCGTGCAGACCAGTGCCCCTATAGCTCAGCTGGTAGAGCAACTGATTTGTAATCAGTAGGTCCGCGGTTCGAGTCCGTGTGGGGGCACCATAAAAATCAAACACTGAAGTTGTTTGGTGGCCGGAATATCGCGCGATCCGTCAAGTCCGATCGGTTCTTCGGCGAGATTGACTTGCTTTATGATGCTTTCGACTTTGTTCACAGCATCACCTCAATGCAGGCAAGCGCAACGCTCCCGTCAACCCGAAGAAAGAGTTGCGAGGCAAGTGTGACTGCTTTCTCGAAAAGGCGAGCGGCACCGTTTTTGAATCGCGCGGTTGTGTTCGCGGCAAGCTGCAAAGCCTTTTGAAGAGCGGCCTTTGTTTTTGTTGGAAGAAGGGTCGTAGACAAACGGCTCACGGTCTTTCTCCTCACTAGGCCCGGGGGCGTTTTGCGAGCCACTCGTCCAGCTCGCGCTCTGAGTAGCCGCGCGCTCTTGCGCTCAGGGCAATGGGGCGGGGAAATCCTTCCTCCTT
>CAXQAV010000432.1:0-16800 GCA_964221795.1 Luminiphilus sp.
ATCGGCGTCGTGCCCACCATGGGCGCGCTGCATCAGGGCCACCTGTCACTGGCCCGTGCTGCGCGCGAGAAATGCGACCGCGTTATCGTCACCATTTTTGTGAACCCCAAACAGTTCAACGATCCAAAGGACCTCGAGAACTACCCCCGCACCGAGAACGAAGACGCGCGCAAGCTGGAGTCCATCGGTGTCGATGTGATCTATGTTCCTGGTCCTCAAGAAATCTATCCCGAGGGCTTTGCCACGACCGTTTCAGTCTCGGGTCTGACGGATATGCTTTGCGGCGAAAGCCGCCCCGGCCATTTCGACGGCGTGGCAACTGTGGTGTCCAAACTGTTCCTGCAAACCTCGGCAGATTTCGCATTCTTTGGCGAAAAGGACTATCAGCAGTTGCAGGTGGTCACCCGTCTGGCGGCGGATCTGGACATTCCGATCGAAATCATCGGCTGTCCGACAATCCGTGAAGAAGACGGGCTGGCGATGTCGTCGCGCAACCTCCTACTGTCGGACCGGTCGCGGATCAAGGCGCCGGTGCTGGCCGAAGTCATGAATGACCTGCGCGACGGGCTTTTGGCTGGCGGCAGTATGTCGGAGCTGGGACCGGAGGCCGAGGCACGCATCCTCGCCGCTGGCTTTAACAAGATCGACTATCTCGAACTGCGCGACGGCCGCGCTCTGAGCCTGCTGGACCGCGCCGGCGAGAACTCACGGCTGTTCGCAGCGGCATGGCTCGCGGGCGTCAGGCTGATTGATAATATCGGGGTGTGATGGGCGGCCTTTACCCGGCCCACTGTGACTGACTAGAGGACTGTCCCAAAGCGGGACGGCAGCTCGAAGAGTTCCCTTTTCTTGATGTAGCCCCAGACATACTGGCGCGGGAACTTCTCGTTCTGGAAGTCTTTCATCCGCTTCCGGAAAGCCTTCTACTCGATGTCCTCTCCCTTGTATTCGGAGTTCTCGAGGATCCAGTAATAATTGGCGAGCGTGTTGTTCCACGGGTGCTTGTCGGCAGCCAGACCGCCGGCATCCTCGGCCGTTTGCAGGATCTCTTTCTGGCGCTGCGCGCGATCCTCAAGGACCTACCGGTCGAAGAACTTGAGATGCAGGAGATAGAGATCGTCCGGCATATGGCGTGGCCCAAGCGTATTCCGGTGCCCACCGGGGCCGAATGAAACAGGACCCCCGACGATGCAGGGTTTGCTGTAGTTGCGGTTGGGCCGGAAGAACCGGCGGCGCGACAGAATGGTCTCGTCCCGTTCAATCGGCAGAGGTCCCTGATCGGGAATGTGGACGATCTCGAGCCCGAAGGGTGAGATTTTTTCAGCGCCTTTGGTGTGCTGTAGTGATGCGCGATATATTCCGCAGCCGTCATGCCGGTCTGCGGGTCCGCGACGACGAACTCGTCCACATCTGAGACAATCATGTAACGGTAGAATTCGAGCATCGCGCTGGCAAAGAAACCCATCATCCGCCAGCGGTTGACCTCAAACAGCCGGAAGGATTCATCGCGGGGTACGTTCATGACATTCTCGCCCTCCGCGATTTCACGGTGCTTGGGATCGTTGCCATGACTGTAGATATAGATGTTTTCGGCGCCGATCTGCTCTTTGTAATAGTTGTACCACCGCTCGAGCAGGTCGTAGTCGCGATAAACCATCGTCAACGCGCCGAGCGGCTGTTTTTCGCCAAACTTTGACTTTGGTTCGTCTGCTGCCAAGGCGACCTCCTCTGCTGCAGTGTTGATTCTGGACATATAGGTGCGGTGCGGCACGTTCTTGTTTGCGAACGGTGGCAAAGGCGCGCCCACATCCGCATCCGGCACCAGCGGATGCGTGATCATGGGGCCTCCGGAATCTCGGAACCCTAGGCGCGCGCGGTCTGATAGAGTGCATCCTCCGCGGCCTTGTAGTTCCTGTGTCCCTGACCAAGGTTCTTCTGCTGCCAGAAATCCTTGCTGAAGTTATAGAACTGGGTTGTTCCGTCACGGTATCTGATGATGCGATGTTTCCCGACATGAACGTCGACATTGTCACTGAGGAACGTGGGAATGGCGCGGACGGGGCGCTCTTCGCCCCTCAGTTCGGGACACAGGGACGTGCCGATGACGTTATCCTGTGCCGTAGTGCCGGTCAGTTCAAGAACAGTCGGGCCGACGTCGGCAGTGCTGACGGGTGTGGTTATCCACAACGCTCAGTCCGTTCGGCAGCGTCGCCAGCAACTCCCGCATTTGTTCCTGCTCAACGTGCCACCAATCCTGTTTGCGGCGCTTGACTTCGTAGTTCTTGGCAACCCGCTGGTAGTAGGTGTCGCCCTTCGGCTTGCCTGCTTTGATGATCTGTTTTTCTTGCGTCATGGCACCGTTCTGACAGAAGGAGGTCTTGAGCCGTGCAACACAAGCCGCACGAAATGCCCGTCGCGATACCTCTGAAACTTGGCCACTTGCAATCCATTTCATGCCTGCAACAGGCGAACACTCGACCCGCTGGAGACAGGCAAAAACTACCCAACCCAAAACGCACAAAGGGCGGGCACTTGGCCCGCCCCTCATTAGTCCCAAAGCATCCTGCCGCCTACCCGATCAACCCGTTCAGCGTTGCTGACGGCCGCATCGCCGCGGCGGCTTTTTCGTCTGACTGGTGGTAGTACCCGCCCAGATCAACAGGCTTGCCGCGCGCGGCGGCGAGTTCGGACACGATAGCCTCTTCGTTTGTGGCCAGCGCTTCAGCTAGCGGCGCGAATTTCGCGGCAAGAGCCACGTCATCGCTTTGTGCGGCCAGCGCCTCGGCCCAGTAGCAGGCGAACCAGTAGTGGCTGTCGCGGTTGTCGGGCTGGCCAACCTTGCGCTGGGGCGAGCGGTTCTCGGCGAGCACTTTCTCGGTGGCGGCGTCAACAGCATCACCCATGACCTTGGCGGCGGCATTCCCCTTGGCAGTGGCCAGCGCCCGTAGGCTTTCGCCCAGCGCGCAGAATTCACCCAGAGAGTCCCAGCGCAGGTGGTTCTCGTTCACCAGCTGCTCGACGTGCTTGGGGGCAGATCCGCCGGCACCGGTTTCGAACAGGCCACCACCGTTCATCAGACCCACGACCGATAGCATCTTGGCCGAGGTGCCGACCTCAAGGATCGGGAAGAGGTCGGTCAGGTAGTCGCGCAGCACGTTGCCGGTCACGGCAATCGTGTAGTCGCCTGCGTAAATCACTTCGAAAGAGCGTGTTGTCGCCTCTTTCGGGGCCATGATCTTGACCTTGTCGGCCACGCCAGCGGCGGCCAGCGCGGGTTCGACATATTTCAGCAGTTCGGCGTCATGGGCGCGGTTGCGGTCGAGCCAGAAGATGGTCTCATAGCCGGTTGTCGCCATACGGTCGAGCGCCAGCTGGATCCAGTTTTCAATCGGCGCCTTGCGGGTCGAGGCCATGCGCCAGATGTCGCCCTTCTCGACGACATGCTCCAGCAGCGGATCGCCGTTGCCCGCGATCACGCGGACGGTGCCGGATGCGGGCACTTCGAATGTGGTCGGGTGCGAGCCGTATTCCTCGGCCTTCTGCGCCATCAGGCCGACGTTCTGCACAGTGCCCGCAGTGGTCGGATCCAGCGCACCGTTGGCTTTGCAGAAATCCACGGAGGCCGCATAAACCGGGGCGTAGGAGCTGTCTGGGATCACACAGTTGGTGTCGTCTTCCTTGCCGTCAGGACCCCAGCCCTTGCCGCCAGCGCGGATCACGGCTGGCATCGAGGCATCGATGATCACGTCAGACGGCACATGCAGGTTGGTGATGCCACGGTCGGAGTTCACCATATAGAGCGGTGGACGCTCGCCCAGAAGTGCGTCGATCTCGGCCTGTATTTCAGCGCCGTTGTCCAGCTCTGCGATGGCGGCAAAAAGCGTACCGAACCCGCCGTTCGGGCTGATCCCGGCAGCGGCGAACTGGTCGGCGTATTTGTCAAAGACCGGCTGCAGATAGGCCACAACCGCATGACCGAAGATGATCGGGTCGGAAACCTTCATCATCGTGGCCTTCATGTGCAGCGAGAAAAGTGTGCCGTCGGCCTTGGTGTCGGCGATCTGGGCGTGGAAGAAATCCTTGAGCGCGCTGACCGACATGAAGGTCGCGTCAACGATCGTGCCCGCAGGCATTTTGATGCCGTCTTTCAGGATAGTCACGCTGCCGTCTGCGGCGGTCAGTTGGATTTTCAGAGGACCGGCAGCTTGCGCGTCAGAGAGGGTAACCGATTTCTCGTTCGAGAAGAAATCATTGCCGCCCATGGTCGACACCTTGGTCTTGCTGTCCTTCTTCCACTCGCCCATGCGGTGCGGGTTCGCCTTGGCATAGGCTTTGACCGAGGACGGCGCGCGGCGGTCGGAGTTGCCTTCGCGCAGCACAGGGTTCACGGCGGAGCCTTTGACGGCGTCATAGCGCTTACGGGCTTCTTTCTCGGCGTCTGTTTCGGGGTTCTCGGGATAGTCGGGGATGTTGTAGCCCTGCGACTGCAGCTCTTTGACGGCGGCGACCAGTTGCGGCACCGAGGCCGAGATGTTCGGCAGTTTGATCACGTTGGCGTCGCGTGTCTTCACCACGTCACCCAGAAGCGCGAGGTCATCGTTCACGCGCTGGTCTTCGGTCAGGAACTCGGGGAATTGCGACAGGATGCGGCCTGCAAGCGAGATGTCCTTGGTGCCGATGGTGATCCCCGCCTCACCCATGAACTTCTGCAGGATCGGCAGCAGCGAAGCCGAGGCCAGTTGTGGCGCTTCGTCGGTCTTGGTGTAGATGATATCGGGCAGGGTCTGGTCTGACATATGCGTGTCCTCTTGTTCATGCGTCTTGCCGGGCGTTGGTCCGGTTCAAAATGACCGCCGCGCAGCGCACATCCTGAGGGTAGCGGAATCAGGATGTGATTTCCTGCACCGCATACAATGGCATACAATCAAAAGCAAGCCTTGGCCGCAGGCGCAAATCGCCACGGGGTCAAGCCGCAGACGAGACCCCGGCAGGGCGCGACATGAACTTGATGTTGATCACCAAGAGGGCAATCACAGCAACAGCCCCTGCGACATTGACCATGAGCATCTCAGGCCAGAGCGTCGCCAAACCAGCAATCCCGACGAAGACACGCATCACGATCCCGATGGGCTTTTCCATGCATCCCTGCAAGGCTGCAGCCAGACCGTAAACCCCGACAACCCCGAAGACGAAGACCGTGATCATCTCCGGCCAATTGCCGGACAGGAAAGGCGTACAGGCAAACATCACGGGCACGATGTAGAGACCCTTGGCCAGCTTCCAGCTTGCCACACCTGTCGCCATAGCGGGTGCCTTGGCAATGGCTGCGGCGGTAAATGCAGCCAAGGCCACGGGCGGTGTCACGTTGCTGTCCTGCGACAACCAGAAGATGATCATATGCGCGGACAACAAGGCGGCCATTGCAACGTCCTGCGGCACAGTCAGCTCGCGCAACGGTGCGGCAACCTCGAGTGGCAGATTACGGATGATCGCGGCGGCTTCTGCATGTGGCATAGCTGATCCTAATGCTGCAGCATGTTCCGGCGCGCCGAACAGCAGGATTGCCTTGGCTGGTTCAGACAGCGCTCCGGATGCCAGCTGCGCAATCACGAACTGGTCCGAGATCATGCCCGCAAGGGCCGGCGCCGAAAGCGTCGCAAGAACAATATAGGCGGCGGTCACAGGCAGACCCATACCCAGCACGAGGCTTGCCAGCGCGATCAGGATCAGCGCGATCAGAATGTTGCCGTTCGACCAGCCAGCGATCATCAGGCTGAATGTGTTGCCCACCCCTGCCGTCGCGATCACGTTGACCACAAGCCCGACCGAGCATAGCAGGACAGCGGTCAGAACCATCCCCTTGGTACCCATGACGAAAGCTTCGAAGACGGCGCGCGGGCCCATAGGATTCTTGGTCAGCCAGCTGGAGGCAATGACCGCGCCGATCCCAAAGACCGCAGCGTAGGTCGGCGTAAACCCGGAGACCAGCAGCCCGATCAGCAGCCCGATCGGGATCACGAAACTCGCGCCACCTTCGCGGAAGGCAGACCCGAGCGTTTGCCCCTCATCGGGCAAAGGTGGCAGGTTGTAGCGCTTGGCCTCGATCCGCACGAAGAATGCCACCGACAGGAAGTAGAGCAGCGCAGGCAATGCCGCGACCATGACGATGTGTTCGTAGGGGATCTGCGTAAAGCTCGCCATGACAAAGGCACCTGCCCCCATGATCGGCGGCATCAACTGCCCGCCGGTCGAGGCTGCAGCTTCGACGCCGCCTGCGAATTTGGGCTGAAAGCCCGCGCGCTTCATCAGCGGAATGGTGATCACACCGGTCGAGGCGGTGTTGGCCACCGCCGACCCCGAAATGGTGCCCGTCAGGCCAGAGGCGATCACCGCCACAATCCCCGGACCGCCCACCAGCTTGCCCGCGACAGCACGAGCCAGATTGATCACGAACTCACCCGCGCCGGATCGCAGAAGGAAAGCACCGAAGATAATGAATAGGAAAACATAGGTCGACGAGATACGGGCAATCGTGCCGAACATCGCATCATCGCCGTAGATCGACCGGAAAGCGACAGTCTCGATGCTGAGGCCCGGAAACGAAAACACCCCGCCGATGAATTTCCCCCAGAAGGCCACATAGGTCAGCGACAAGACAATCAGGATTGGGATGATCAGGCCCGCAACGCGGCGGGTCAACTCGATCGCGCCGAGGATACAGATCGTTGCAGCAATCCAGTCGGCAGTCGAGAATTTCACGCCACGGTCATAGATCGCGTTCTCGGCGTAGGCCAGCCAGATCGCTGACGCCGCCACAGCGGTCGCGATGATCGCATCCAGAGCAAGAGGCGCACCCCCGCCTGCCGCATTGCGCCACATCGGATAGAGCAGCGCAGCCAAAGCTGCAAAACCGGCAAAATGGAATGCATTGCGCTGTAGTTCGGACAAAAGGCCCGGGTCAAACGCAACATAAAGGTGCCCGATCGCAATCAGGAAACAGGCGACAGAGAGTAGCGTATTCCCCAATCCGTCAAAGCTGCGCAACGCAGCAGACTGTTCTTCATCTTGATCTGCCATTGGTCCCCTCCCAAAGCGATCCGGCCCGCGTCATTGGCGCGGGCCGAGGTCGTTTTCAGTGTTACTGCGCGATCAGGCGCTCAGGAATGTCGACACCGACCTCCTGATAGTAACGTGCCGCGCCGGGGTGCAGTGGCAGAGGCAGTCCCGCAATCGCGTTCTCGATTGCCATCGCCTTTGTGGCGGGGTGGATCGCCTGCAGGAATGGCAGGTTCTCGTAGATCGTCTTCGTCAGCAGATAGACATGCTCTTCAGGCAGGTCTGCATTTGTCGCCAGAAAGTTTGGCTGCGCGATGGTCATCACATCTTCGGTCTGGCCAGGATAGGTACCCGCAGGGATCGGATATGGTGTCCAAAGGTTGCGGCCACCGTCCGCCATTGCCAGCTGCTCTTCCGTGAAGTTGAGCAGCGTAACCGCATCACCGGCAGATGCCATCAGCTGGCTGATTGCACCCACGGGAACACCAGCCGGGGTGCTGATCCCCTTGACCTGACCGTTCTGCAGCGCTTCTGCTGCCGGGCCATAGCCACCGAATACGAGTTCGTAGTCTGCTTCGATATCAATGCCGAGACCGGCAAAGATTGTCCGGTTCGAACCGATGGTGCCAGAGTTCTGCGCACCAAGCGCCATGGCTTCGCCTTTCAGGCCAGCCAGAACGCCGACGGTACCGTCACCAGCCACGTCAGACGAGACAACGATGTGCTCGACGTTTGGCCAGAGCATTGTGACAGACCGCAGGTTCTCTTGTGGGCCGACCTCTGAAATCGGGCCTGTGCCTGTCGCAGCATAGTAGCCGAAGAGACCCTGAAGGATGCCGAACTGTGCTTCGCCTTCACGCAGCAGGCGGACGTTTTCGCCAGACCCGGCAGAGCTGATCGCCGACATGCCGATGCCCTGACGTGGCTCCAGCTTGACCTTGGCAAGCGTCGCCAGTGCCACGCCCACCGGATAGTAGGTGCCGCCTGTCGATGCGGTCGCCAGAATGTAGTTTGCACTGTCCTGTGCCTGCGCGGTCACACCGGATACGGCGAGCGTTGCAGCCACAAATGCTGTCTTGAGTTTGTTCATGGTTTCCTCCCAATGAAATCCCCCAAACGGGATGATGTTGACATAGTACGCTTGCGTCGTTTGTCCCGCTAGGAAGCATTCCGCAGCATGGTCAGAAAGCGCCCTGCGGATATCCATCCGGACACCGCGTTTACGAGCCGAACTCCGCAATTCTGACGATGACAAGATCATAGAGTTCCTGTGCGGGCAATCCATTCGCGTATTCTCGGCGATCCAACTTGCCGCCGCAGGTGCCGCCACTTGATCGTTGACTACGAGCGGCAATTGCGCGTTGAAGCACTGAACGCGTCTCCGACGCAGGTTCAACATTCAAATCCCTTTTCAGAAGCTGTTCAAACCGGCGGTAACGCTGAATTGCTGCATTTGGTTGACCTGCAAGGATCATACTACGCATCAGTTTTTGAATAGCCTGTTCGTTCAGGGGGTCAACCGCAGCAAGCTGTGAAAGACATGAGACAGACTTAGCCAAGTCGTGCTCGGCTTCGGCACGCTCTGCAAGAACGAAGAGTGACGACGCAATCAACTCGGCCAAACGAGATTGCTCTGTTGCTCGCCAATTGTCGTATTCGGTTGATATCCCACCCAGGTCATCCAAGAACATCTCGCCGTTTGCCATCGGCGCGACTACGCCTTGATCGATGTCACTTAGGGTGTCGCTCAACTTTTCGACATCGCTCGTTGTGCTCTCCGGGCTCAAAACGATGGCATCCCGATTTGCGGTCAGCAGATCATCTGAACCGAGCGCCTTCCGGATCGAACTGAGCGATTGCCTCAGGCTTGCGCGGCCCGAGCCCTCCATTGAGTTCGGCCAAACCAGTTCAACTATTCGATCGCGGGCAATTGCTCGCCCGGGATGGGCTGCGAGAAAAGCGAGAACTGCACGGTCTTTCTTCCCTGGCAACGTGCAACTCCTGCCAGTCGGATCGGTCACAGAAAACGCACCGACAAGTCGGAAATACCAAATGCGGTCTCCATCGATGGTGCGATTTTGCATTTCTTTGACGTTCGCCCCCCGCACTAACTGACACCCCTCCTTCAAGATTAGTGCCAGCAACGCTCAGAATCGAGGAGAAACAAAATGGGCTACTTTGACGGAATGAGAGATGTAAATCAGTATCTGGAGATGCTCGAGGAGAAGTACGGCAGCGGGGTCTCGCATTGCCGGAAGCAACAGCTCTATGGTTGGCGCGCTGAAAGAGAGTTGGCCCGATGCCGTCAGGCTGAAAGCGAAAAAGGGAGGAGCAAGATTGTTTTGAACAGCGGTTTCGCAATGGCAGCTTGACTCAGATCCTTGCAAAGTACCAGCCGCAGAGCCGCTAGTATGGGGTTGGGCCACGTTGCTTGGATAGTTGCCAACGCCAACTTCGCGGAGCAAAGCGGACGTTGATGCTGGGAGCAGCGGAAGTCGCCTTTCATCCAATCCCCGCTGATCATCAAAGTGATAACGGTCCAAGAGAATATGCTGCCAAGTTGAAAAGGCCGCTGCCCACCATGCTCGCGATTTTGTTGTGTACCTTCTGCTTTCTCACTCAGCCACACAGTCGGCGAAGTACAAGATCTCACCAGTTTCCCCGGCCTCCTGGATGAGGCCGTGAATATCGGTCTCAAAGCCAGGGCAGTCGCGGGCAAATTCGCGGTTGAACCGAAGATAGTCCACGATCTCCTTGCTGAAGACCTCTCCGGGAATAAGAAGCGGGATACCGGGTGGATAGGGGGTGATGAGGCTCGTTGTGACACGACCCTCGAGTTCGTCTATCGCGACTCGCTCGGTCTTCCTTCGCGCTATATGCGAAAAAGCCTCCATAGGAGACATCGCCGGTCGATGATCGCCAAGGTAGATTTCGCTCGACAGCCGGGCAACGTCATATTTCTTGTAGAGGCTGTGCACATGCTGGGACAGGTCTTTCAGGCCCAAATGCTCATACCGTGGCTGTTTGGCACAGAATTCCGGCATAACGCGCCAGAGCGGCTGGTTTCGGTCATAGTCATCCTTGCACTGCTGGAGTGCTGCAAGAAGCGTATTCCAGCGGCCTTTTGTGATACCGATCGTGAACATGATGAAGAAACTGTAGAGACCGGTTTTTTCTACCACGACTCCATGCTCAACAAGGTATTTGGAGACGATCGAGGCCGGAATGCCTGTCTCGTCGAACAGGCCATCAATGTTCAGACCCGGAGTGATAATCGTGGCCTTGATCGGATCCAGCATATTGAAGTTGCGGGCCATGTCGCCGAAGCCGTGCCATGCATCTTCGCCGGAGCTCTCTACAGCCTCGCTGTCCGTCTTCTTCAGTTCCCAGTCCTTGGCCCGACCGATGCCGTCTTCGGCCAATGTTTCTGGTCCCCAAACCTGAAACCACCAGTCGTTCCCATATTCCTCGTCGACTTTGCGCATTGCACGGCGGAAATCGAGCGCTTCTGTCAGGCTTTCCTCGACCAGTGCCGTTCCACCGGGCGGCTCCATCATGGCCGCCGCCACATCGCAGCTGGCGATGATGGAATACTGCGGACTTGTTGAAGTGTGCATCAGATAGGATTCGTTGAACAGATGGCGGTCCAGCTTTGCGTCTTCTGCGTCCTGCACCAGCACATGGCTTGCCTGACTGATCCCGGCCAGAAGTTTGTGGACCGACTGCGTTGCATAGACAATCGAGTCTTTTGTACGCCCGCGCTTTCGCCCCATCGCATGATAGGTTCCATAGAATGGATGGAAGGCCGCGTGCGGCAGCCATGCCTCGTCGAAGTGTAGCGTCTCAACAAAACCGTCGAGCATCTCCTTGACGACTTCGGTATTGTATAGCACGCCGTCATAGGTCGATTGCGTCAGCGACAGGATACGCGGCCTGACGGCTTCGGCGTCCACCCCTTCCAGCAGGGGATTGGCGCGGATCTTGGCCTTGATCGACTCCGGCTCGAATTCCGAACGCTGGATCGGTCCGATGATGCCCCAATGATTGCGTGTCGGCTTCAGGAAGATCGGGATCGCGCCCGTCATGATGATCGCATGAAGAATTGACTTGTGACAATTGCGGTCCACAAGGACAACATCGCCCGGCGCAACATTGTGATGCCAGACCATCTTGTTTGACGTCGAAGTCCCGTTGGTCACAAAGAAACAGTGGTCGGCATTGAAGATACGCGCCGCATTCCGCTCTGACGCGCCGATTGCGCCATTGTGATCGAGAAGTTGGCCGAGTTCCTCGACCGAGTTGCAGACATCGGCCCGCAACATGTTCTCGCCGTAGAACTGGTGATACATTTGGCCGATGGGTGACTTCAGGAATGCAACGCCCCCCGAATGCCCGGGGCAATGCCACGAATAGGACCCGTCTTCGGCGTAATCCAACAACGCCTTGAAGAATGGTGGCTGGATATATTCGAGATAGTTTTTCGCCTCGCGGATGATGTGCCGCGCAACAAATTCGGGGGTGTCTTCGAAGGCATGGATGAACCCGTGCAACTCGCGCAGGACATCATTGGGAAGGTGCCGCGATGTCTTGGTTTCGCCATAGATATAGATTGGGACGTCTTCGTTCTTTTGGCGCACCTCTTCGATAAAGCTGCGAAGGTTGAGTACCGCCGGGTCGAGGTCGGGACCGGGGCTGAATTCCTCGTCGTCGATCGAGAGGACGAAAGCCGATGCACGGCTTTGCTGTTGTGCGAACTGTGACAAATCACCGTAACTTGTCGCGCCCAGCACCTCGAATCCTTCCGCCTCGATCGCATTCGCCAACGCGCGAATGCCAAACCCCGAGGTGTTTTCGGATCGGAAGTCCTCATCAATAATGACAATGGGAAAGCTAAACTTCATTTGTTTGTCCTAGTTTCGACTTCCGGGCGACAACGATCTGTGCGGCTTCGTCGGATGGCGTTAGACACCCAAGAAACATTCGGGAAGGAACTTTGTAAACAGCTGGCTGTTAACCGGACCCAACACAGCATTTCGCACGGACGAAAGTTTCATTGAGGCGAGCATCAGATTGTGAACATGCGCTTGGGCCAAGAATACAGATCTCAGGGGTAGATCCTGCAAATATTAGAAGCTGCCATTGAGGTTTGAGCGGAACTGCACGCAACCCTCTTTGTGGTCAGATGCTAGTCGCGATCTACCTGAAGTGAAAGAAGATCTCTGGATTGCTCACTGCAGGTAGGACGGAGGCTTCACATGCGAAACAACGTCCCTTGTTCGGTCACACCTGCGCCACCCATGAGGAAAGCATGAATGTTTAAACTCCTAGCAATAGCCACCTTCGCTACGCTCGCCAATCAGCAGACAGGGATACCTCCGGCTGTCTTTTCATCACCATCTGAGACCGCTGAGCCCAATGAGACTCAGTTCGGCGACCCGCTCCGTCGGCTCGGTTTGTATCAGGTTCAGGAGATAGCGCCCGAGATCGTTTCGATCACTCCTGCAAGTGCAGTCATCAAGCTGGATCAGGCTACGGTATTCACTGACCCAGTGGGACCGCAATCCAATTACGCCCTCTTTAGTCGCCCTGACATTGTCGTTCTTACACGGGCACACCCTGATCATCTGAGCATTGAGACAATGATCGGTATGCTGCGGCGCGATACCGTCGTGCTGGCACCACGGGCAGTGATCGACCAATTGCCCCTGATGATCGCGAATAATACCATCGCACCGTTTTCTCCTGGCACGACACGGGAGGTCAGCGGCATAAGATTTACCGCTCTGCCTCTTTCAGCCATCATTCCAAGCGCCGCCTCGGTATACCAGCGCCAACGCGGAGACATTGGTGTCATTATGGAAGTAGAAGGAACGATGGTCTATTTTTGAGGCTGCCGTGAACGAGACGAACGGGTCTCGTTTGTTCCGAGCAGTCACTTCGCCTGAAAGGATCGGGCCGCATCACCACCCGCCAAAGGCACTGTTTGGAACGACCTATGCGACGCCTCAACCGTAGCGTTGCACTAGCCCGCCTGATGGCAGCTATGGACCGGAAGCTGACCACCAATAATGAGAATTGTTTGGGACTGGTGCCGCTGAAGGGACTCGAACCCCCGACCCCATCATTACGAATGACGTGCTCTACCAGCTGAGCTACAGCGGCCAACCGGCGTCCTGATAGCACCGGTTTTCACCATCGAAAAGGGCTATTTCCTTTCGTCGGTGTCGTCTGCCATGACCGTTTCGTCCGCCTCTTCCGCGTCGACGACGTCTTCTACAATGGCTGCGGGCACTGCTGCCTGCCCCACGATCAAGGGCAGCATTTCCGTCCCCATAGGCATAGCCACATCGTTCTCGGGCGGGGTCCGCCAGGACAGTGTGTCGAAGGAACCGCAGTTGTTGCAGGTTGGCCCCCAGTTGGCGTGGATATGCTGACAGTTGTCACAAATCCATTGCGGGCCGCGTGGTGCCGTCAACGCGCGTGTCAGCCAACCCCGCACGACCGAGTCGTCCGCGCCTTCCCCACGCTCGATTGCCGCCATCAGCGTGAGGACACGCGCGGTCGGCGCGGTCTCCAGCAAATCGCCCAGCGCGCGGCGGGCTGCGGGAAAATCCTCGGCCGCGATTTGCAGCTCGGCCATCAGCATCTTGGCCTCGGGATGGTCCAGGGTTGTTTTGGTCAGCGTCAAGAACCGTTTGACACGGTCTGCGGCGCTCTCGTCCGGTGCGACTTCTGCAAAGGCTGCAGCCAGATCAGGATGCGGTTGTGCCGTCCATGCCTTGGTCAGAACGCGAGTTGCGTAGCGCGCGTTACCTTGCGCGATATAGCCCTGCGCCGCCATGACCGCCGCCGGGATCAGGTCGGGTGAGAGGCGGTTCGCCTGAATGGCAGCTTCGCGTGCCTCGATCGTATTCCCATCGTCCAGAACCCCCCGCGCCTCGGAGAGCGCCAGCACCGCATCGCGCCGCTTATGAACGTCGCGTGGCAGGCTGCCGGATTTCAACTTGGCCCCCAATGTCTTGCGCGCACCGGACCAATCCGCCTTTTCGGCCTGCAGCCGCAGCAGGACGTCCTGCGTTTCCTCATGCTTTGGCTTGAGTGCGAATGCTTTCTTGGCCAGCTCCAGCGCAAGCTCCGTGTTTCCTTCGGACAGCTTCTGTTTCATGATCCCGCGCACGCCGACAAAGCGGGTTTTGTTGTCAGCCAGCAGCTTCTTGTAGGTCTCTTCCGCCTTTTTGCGATCACCGGTCATCTCGGCGGCCTGTGCGGTCAGAAGGTTCGTCAGTTGCGGTTGCTGGAGATATTTCTCGGCCCGCGCCGCTTTGGTCAGCGCCAGATGCCCTTCGCCAGAGGCAAGTGCCATCATGCCTTCGCTGAGTGCTTCAAAGCCCTTACGCTCGCGGTTCCGGTCGAAATAGCGGGAAATGGCAGTCTCATCGCCATTCAGGAACTTGAACGTCGCCACCAGAAGCGCGAGCAGCTTCAGCCCCAGCCAGACCGCCAGAACCAGCGCACCAAAGGCAAACACCATCTCAAGCGGGCTCAGGGTGAGTTCCTGACCCGCCACATCAATCGTCGCGCCACCGTCAACTTCCATCAACAAGGTGCCGCCGTAGGTCAGCGCAGTGATCGCGGCGACAAATGCGAGGATTTTAATCAGAGACCAAAGCATGGTGTTCGCCTTCAGTTATCGGAAAGTGAGGTGGACAGGATATCAGCAGCCGTGACCGCCGAGGCGCGCGCCTCGGCCAGAGACAGCCATTCGGACATTTCGGCGCGGGCCACTTCGGGCAGCGCACCAAGTTCGGCCAGCGCGTCGGACAAACGACCACTCCGCAGGGCGGCTTCGGCACGGGAGAGGATGGCGTCGACATCGTTGCCTTCACGCGGTGCGGTCGAGCGGACGTCGAACTGGTTGCGCAGGAAGGCTCCTATGCCCGAAGTCTCTTCTCCGGCGACACCTTCGCGGCGGGCAGTTGCGAGAGCAGCGCGGGCTGCATCGGGGAAACTGTCCTGCAGCGCGGGCAGTGTCGGCACACCGTCTGCAACGGCGATCAGCTCGGCCGGAGCATTTTCGCCGGTTGCGGCTTCAAGATCGCCAAGGGCCGCGCCGATGGGTGACCCGCTTTCCAGCGCAGTCTGTACACGGGCCAGAGCCGCGCGCGCGGCTGCATTGCGCGCGGCAGCCGCTGCGCTTTCTTCGATCTGGGCAGCAGCGGCGCGAGCCTCTTCCAACTCGGTCTGTGCCGCAGAAGCCATTTCGGCCAGTTGGGCGCGCAGGGCGTCAACATCGGCGGCGACAGCGGCACCGGCATCACTATCGCCCGAGACAACAACATCGGGGCGGGCCTCGAGCGCGTCGAGACGGGCGGAAATATCTGACAGAGTATCCGAGAGTTCGGAAATCTGCGCACCCAGAGTTTCGGCCACCTCGGCAGAGCCGTCACCAGGGAGCGCGGCAAGCCGGTCTTCCAGTGCGGCGATTGCTGCAGACTGCCGCGCTATCTGAACAGAAAGACCGTCATCAGCAGCAGGCGCGGTAAATGTCGCAACTGCGAAACCGATCACGCCAGCCAGCAGGCCGCCCAAAGCCAGCGGGAGGAAGCCGCCGCCCGAGGATTGCTGCGGCACGGGTTGCGGTCTTGCTGGTGGCTCGGACTTCGGAGCCGTTTCAGCCACAGGCTCTGGCTGCGCATGCTCTTCGACTGTCGGCGCAGTCTCGGCCATCACTTGGGCATGAATTTCGGGCGGGATGACGTCAATCAGCGTTCCAGTTGTCTCAACCGATTCGGAAGAAGGCGTGCCAGAATCTGTCGTTTCACCTGTCTCACTCGCTGCCTTACGGCCCTTACTTGGCTGTTTTGCCACGGTTCATCCCTTTTTCGTACCACCAGCCACACGAGTGTCGGCTGATACATAAGACTAGCCTGCGACCGAGGGACCCTCAAGCAAACTGCCGATTCCGTTAGGTCGCACCCAGCCCTTCAAGGGCAGCAACCACCGTATCAACCATGCTCGCCGCGTCCGGTGCAGGTGCGACCATCAGGCTGGTCACAGGGACATCTGTAACCGCATCTGCAACCGCCGCGCTCATCGCGACAAGGTAAATTGCGGCACCATAGGGCCCTTGCTCTTTCAATATGGTTGCCGTACGGGGCGAAAAAAGAGGGACAATCACAGGATATTCCCCGTTGAGGACAGCGCGGGCCTCAGCAGAAAAGATGTTCGGCAACTGGTCATAGGCCACAACATCCTGACAGATCAGACCCGCCGCATTGAGGCTTTCGGCAACCGCGCCGCGCGCGTGCATGCCGCGAATATGTGCAAGCCTGCCCGATGGATTGGCAGCGATGATATGCTGCACCAGCCCGTCTGCGTCCCCCGGTCCGGTCTCGACAGCGAATCCCGCCAATGCCGCCTCCTCTGCCGTGCGCCCGCCGACACACCACGCTTTCCCATCTGTCGGAAGTCCAAGATGGCGCGCGGCACGGACACCGTTGACCGAGCTAAAGATCATTTCGTCCGCTGCGGGCGGTGTCGCCGCAAGGAAAGCGATCTTCAGGAGGGGTGAAGAAATCACCCGAAGCGGACCCTGCCAGCGGCTGGTGACATCCGCGGCAAATGACGCGTTCCGGTCCTCCGGTCGGGTCAGCAGGAGTATGGGCGTCATGCAGGTACCATTGTTTGCGGCTCGCCCCAGTGTTACCTGCGCAATGGAAACACGCAACCGGACCTGTGATGAGT
>CAXQAV010000433.1:0-2600 GCA_964221795.1 Luminiphilus sp.
CAGCCATCCCGATAAGGGCAACGATGATGAGCGTGCGCAGGCGCATCCTCGTCGGTCAGCCCACCTAGCTGCGTGGAGCGCGGTAGGCTTCGTGGCAGGCACCGCAGGTCCCGCCGACAGCGCCGAATGCACCCTGCAAGGCCTCTAGACCATCACCTGCGACAGCGGAAAGTGCTGTCGTTGTTTCGCCGAGTTTGGCGAGCTGCGCTGCGAAGCCTTCCGGATCGGACCAGATTTCGGCCTTGGCGCGGGTTCCGCCGACGCTGGCATCTGTGCCTTCGAGCCAGTAGCGGTCCTCGTTCAGGCTGGCGAGAGCGGCGAGGTTGGCTGCGGCTGTTGCGGCAGTCTCGGCATCATAGGGGATGTTGCCCTGCACCATGGCACCCAGAGGGCCCAGATTGAAACCGAAAAGCGTCATCTGTGCCTGCCGTGCGCTGATCGCGCCTTGCTGATCGCGGCTGAGGTGGCCGTCCGCGCCGGCGGCTGTTGCCAAGACGAGGCTGGAAACGGTGGCAAAAATGGTGAGTGTCTTGCGTGTCAAAGGCTGGTCCTTTCAATGGGTGCGACCTGTGATCACTTTATCGTGCTTGCGCCCGCGACCTAATGACGCTTTCGTGAACGGTGAATAAACGCTAGCGCGGGCTACTTACACGGTTCGGCGTCAGCCACTCGGGCCAGCCCCAGATCTGTTCGATTCCAAAGAGAACGACGCAAACGGCAACAATGGCAAAGACGAATTTGACCCTGTCCAGCGACGGCGGGTTCTGCGCCCACCGCTTCATCATCAGCAGCCAGCGGGCCCCGAGCATCTAGGCGTCATCCGTAAAGCGGACCGAGCCGATGAAGGGCAGGTTGCGGTTGCGTTGGGCAAAGTCGATGCCATAGCCGACAACGAATTCGTCCGGGATTTCAAAACCCGTCCAGTCCGCCTTGAAATCCACCTCGCGCCGCGCGGGTTTGTCGAGCAGGGCGATTGATTTGAGCCGTGCCGGTTTGCGGTTCTTGAGGAACTTGGTGACATGAGCCAGCGTGTGGCCCGTGTCCACGATATCCTCGACCACCAGCACATCGCGCCCCTCGATCTGACCGCGCAGGTCTTTGAGGATGCGCACCTCGCGGCTGCTCTCCATACCGTCGCCATAGGACGAGGCTTCAAGAAAATCGACCTCGACCGGCAGGTCCAGCTCGCGCACAAGATCAGCGATAAAGACAAATGATCCCCGCAAAAGCCCGACAACGACCAGTTTGTTGGTATCGTGAAACTCTTCCCCGATTTCACGGGCGAGGTCTTCGATCCTTGCTGCAATCGCCTTTGCGCTGATCATGGTATCGATAACATAGGGGCGTTGCGACATCGGGGCCTCGGGTTTGGGTTGATTTCTGGAGCGTATTCTAAGACATGGGGCGGTGAAGTCACCCGCGAAAGCCGCAATGCCAAAGCATTCCGAAACCAAGTTCCTGCCCTATACCGCGCGACAGATGTACGATCTGGTTGCCGATGTGGCCGAATACCCGAAGTTCCTGCCGTGGACAGCTGCCGCACGCGTGCGCAGCGTGACCGACAGGGGGGGGCATCAGGAAATGCTGGCTGATCTTGTGATCTCGTTCAAAGTCTTCCGCGAGCGGTTCGGCAGCCGCGTTCTGCTTTGGCCCGAAAAGATGCAGATCGACACGGCCTACCTCGACGGGCCGATCCGCTATCTGGAAAGCCAGTGGAAATTCCGCGATGTCGAAGGGGGCTGCGAGGTCTCGTTCGAGGTAGATTTCGAATTCAAGAGCCGTCTTTTGCAGGGGGCTGCAGGCATGTTCTTTAATGAGGCCATGCAGCGTGTGGTGCGGTCGTTCGAGCGGCGGGCGGCGGAGCTTTACGGCTAGGCTTTCGCCGGTAACTGCCACCGGAAGCTCAGGCGGACCTATTTGGCGTAGAACGACGAGCAGGGCGACCAACGGGCCGCCCTGCTGCAGCTGGCTTTAGCTGTTCATATCGTAGGCACGCTCGCCATGGACGCTGAGGTCCAGGCCGTTGACCTCGGTCTCTTCATCAACGCGCAGCGATGTAATGGCCTTTACAACGAAGATCAGGACCGTGGTGACTACGACAGTGTAGACGCCGACAATTACAAGGCTGCCCAACTGCGCGGCCCAGGCACCTGCACCGAAGACGGCAATCATGATTGTGCCGAAGATGCCGCCGACACCGTGGACGGCAAAAACGTCCAGCGTGTCGTCGATCTTGATCTTGTTGCGGATCAGGCTGACGGCCTCCTGACAGAGGATACCGGCGACCGCACCGATGATCAGTGCTTCAACCGGACCGACAAAGCCCGATGCTGGCGTAATCGAGGCGAGGCCTGCGATCGTTCCTGTGACCATGCCGACAAGTGATGACTTGCCGAATTTGATCCGCTCCCACAGCGCCCAAGTCAGCGAGGCAGCGGCGGCCGAGATGTGGGTCACGGTCAGTGCCATGGCGGCACCACCGTCGGCGGCAAGCTGTGAACCGCCGTTGAAACCGACCCAGCCGACCCAGAGCATGGCTGCACCAATCATGACCATCCCGGGGTTGTGGGGCGGTTTGGACGCATCACGGCGCGCACCAA
>CAXQAV010000434.1:0-11815 GCA_964221795.1 Luminiphilus sp.
TGCACCAGATCAAAGACGAGCCAAAGAGTGGCCTGTGTTTCTGACAACCGCTTGTTTTCAGGGAAGAAGTAGATCGAGATGAGGTTGGCGGTGACGGCGGCGGTAATCACCAGCGCGGCATAGCCGACCTGGATCTGCAGCCCGTAGTATTGCGTGGCGACAACAATCGCACCAGCCTGACCGATGATCGCAAACCAGCGCAGCGCCACCAGCGTCCGCAGGCGCACCCAGTTGCTGCGCTGCTGTTCCTGGAAGATTTTGAATTCGGAGCTGGCCATCGGGATGCGGTCCTTGGTGTCTTGGGCAGGATAGCGCCAAACCGGCGCCATTCAATTGCGCGGTGAATTCGTTGTGCCCGCCTCCGCTTGCCAACATCCCCGGCATGCAAAGGAATCCCGTATCTGTTGACGAGATGCCCAGCCTCCCTATCTTTTGGTGAGAACAAGCGACAGGTCGAAAAATGAACAACGAACCTTTGGATCTTGGCGACGACAAGAGCCTTCTGCTGGTTGATGACGATGAGGCATTTTTGTGCCGCCTCGCCAAGGCGATGGAAAAGCGCGGCTTCGAGGTCGAGATGGCAGGCTCGGTTGCGGCAGGTCAGGCCATCGCAACTGCTCGCCCGCCCGCCTATGCGGTGGTCGACCTGCGGCTGGAAGACGGGAACGGCTTGGACGTTGTTGAAACCCTGCGCGCGCGGCGTCCCGAGAGCCGGATCGTCGTCCTGACCGGATATGGTGCCATTGCGACTGCTGTTGCGGCAGTCAAGATCGGTGCAACTGACTATCTAGCCAAACCTGCTGACGCCACCGATGTGACCAATGCCCTGCTGGCCCGCAAGAACGAGCTGCCACCGCCGCCGGAAAATCCGATGAGCGCCGACAGGGTGCGTTGGGAACATATCCAGCGTGTTTACGAACTCTGCGACCGCAACGTATCCGAAACCGCCCGCCGGCTTTCGATGCATCGTCGCACGCTGCAACGAATCCTGGCCAAGCGCAGTCCTCGGTAGTCGCGCACTTAATCCACTTCGGGGACGCGGCCGAGCAGGTCGAATTTGCGTAGCTTCACATAGAGAGACTGCCGCGATAGGCCGAGCATCTCGGCGGCGGCTACGCGGTTGTTCATCGTCAGTTCGATTGCCGTTTCGATGCACATCTTCTCGACCACATTCGTGGTCTCTGCGACGATATCTTTGAGCGTGGCGCTGCCAACCAACTCGATCACCGAGCGCATGCTGTCATCGGTCTGCTGGGTGTTCTTGGATGAAGGCTCGATCTTGGAGGCGTCGCGGATTACGAAGGCAAAGACATTCTTTGCCCCGGCAGAGAGTTTTGTGACCGATACCTCGACGGGGCGCGGGCTGCCGTAGTCACCCGCCATTTTGGTGGCGTAGTTCCGCATCCGGCCTGCCCGCATGGCATTTTCGGCCATGACTTTGAAATCGACGGAGCCGCGCTGCAGATAGTCGGCAAAGACACGTCCGCGCAGGCTGACGTCGTGACCCACATGCAGCAGATCAAGGAAGGAGTCATTGGCCGAAAGGATATCGCCACCTTCGGACACAAAGACGATTGCCTCGGGTGCCTCGGAATAGAGTTCCAGCACATTGCGCCGCAGATCATCGTTGCGCGATACGGTTTCTCCTGCAGGAAGCAGGCGGCATAGCAGCATCCGTTCACCGGATGCGCGATAGAGCGCGGGATGGATTTCGACCGTGCCGCCCTTGTCGGCAAGCTGGGCCGTAAAGGGTTTCTTGGCAGGGGTCACTACCTGAACGGCAAGGGTCTCGACGATGTCGCTGGATTTCTTTTTGTCGAAAAGGTTTTGCAGTTTGCCTCCGACGGTCTTTTCAACGGGCTGGTCGAAAAGATCAGCGGCGGCTGAGTTGGCCTCGACCACTTCGCCGGTATGAACGGAGACAAAGATCACAGCATCATTGATGTTCTCCATCAGGACGCGGAAACGGGTGTCAAAGCCGCGGGAAGCCTCGTAGTCGCGCTCGAGCGTGAGTTGGGCCTCGACCAGCTGCTGCTGCATGTCCGCAATGGGTTGCAGGTCGCGGCCAAGCAGGAGGATCGCACCGTCAGGCCCGATCCGGTGGAAACTGTAGCGGACAGGAGAGCCCCAGATCTGGCTCCCGTCGGCGTGGTTCAACTCGATCGGGCGAACAGCATCATTTCCGTCAAGAAATTCGGCAAGCCGGCCATCAAATTTCCGGACACTTTCCACGGTCAGGAAGGAGCGGATGTCATGGCCTTCCCATTTTTCGAGGCCGCCGAACGATTTGCTTGCAGGGTTGACCAGAACAGAGAGGACTTTGGCATCTTCGGAGACGACAACGCCAACATCCGCAACTTGCGCAATGATGTCCCCGAGAATCTCGGGAGCTATCAATGGAATAGCTCCGCTGTTCCAGTATTTTGTGCCACGAGATGTCATGCTCGAACCATTGGTTGAATGGCCATTTTCATGGCTCAACCCCCGTGTATGTTCGGTGCGAGTTCTTGCGTGGTTAGGAGGAGGCCGCAATGGCGTAACGCCTCCTCTGCATTTCCTGTGGCATAATTTGCCCCTGTCTCTGCCATCACTGTTTCAGCAGAAACGACATCGAGGATATTACCCCCGATGACGATAGGGGGGGCATCTTCAGTCGCCGCCTGAACAGCATCAATGATACGTCTTAGCGATTCAAGAGAGTCACTTTGAGACGCAGAAATGAAGATAGCGCCAAAAGCCGACCTACTCAATTCATCGGTTATCGCTCTACCCGTACCTCCTAAAACCATTTTGACAGAGATGCCTTTTCGCCGCAGTTGACCACTGAGCACAAACGCACCGAGTGTGTGAAAAACATCTTGGGGAACCACGAGCATCAGGGTCGCCAGGGCAACACCGCGCCGGTCTGCACGATCAGCGCAGGGCCAGAATGCTTCGAGGTCTCTCAAGGCTGTTTGTAGTCGCGAGACTGCGATTGTGACTTCGCCGAAGGATAGTTCGTCGTCACACCACATTTCACCAAAGGTACGGGCCAGCTTTGGCACGTAGAAATCCGCAATATCTTCGGCGCGAACGCCAGACATGACTGCCTGACGCACGGCCGCACGGCCTTCATGTGCGCTGTGCTCAAGCATAGCGTCCTGAAGGCGTCCGAGCAGTTTTGGATCAAGATGGCCGGTAATGTCGCCGACAATAGCCGCCGCAGTCATCTGTGCGACCGACTGTCCGTGCGGTTTGTCCGCTTGTGACCTCTGCTTGGTGTCGACGTTACGGTAATCGGCCATATGCCGGTCCTTTGGCTGAGTCTCTCTTTTGGTCGTCAAGTCGTCAGTAAGGGCCATTGTCATTTGTGGCGGTATGAATGTCAAAGGAAATTGACATACTCGCAGGACGCGCAACTTTTATTTGACGTAAATAACAGAAAATAAAAGAAATAATTGGCCATACACCCCTCGGCGAGTGGAGGCATCTAATTCGGGGTCTTTGTGTAACTTAAAGTTGACACATCTGCCAGATGAACAATAATCTTTACATTAACTGCTGTCAGGGAAGGCTTACATGACGACCGCCAGCACCAACACAACAGAGCTCCGTGAAGGCAAGAGTCGCCTCTACACGGACGCTGAGCGCGCGCGACGTGATGCAACCAAGTGGACCCTGGTTCAGGGGATTCTCGCGCCGCTCCAGTTTGTCGTCTTTCTGGTCTCGCTTGGGCTGGTGATCCGCTACCTTTTGACGGGCGCAGGTTATGATGCCGCGAGCCTGTCAATTGTGATCAAAACGGGCGTTCTTCTCGTGATCATGGTGACCGGTGCAATCTGGGAAAAAGTGGTCTTTGGGCAGTATCTCTTTGCGCCTGCCTTCTTCTGGGAAGACGTCTTCAGCTTTGCGGTTATCGCATTGCATTTGCTCTATGTTTTCGCGCTCTACGGAGCTTGGTACGAGCCGATGCAGCTCATGTATGTCGCGCTCGCAGCCTATACCGCCTACGTCATTAACGCTGCCCAGTTTGTCTGGAAACTGCGCATGGCACGTCTGGACGCGGAGGCGCGCAAATGAACGTGCCATTGACCCCCTCGAACGGCGGTTGCCGTAGCGCTCCGGTTCTCAAGGAACGCGGCCAGCGCGAGGTGTTCTGCGGGCTGACCGGAATCATCTGGCTGCACCGCAAAATGCAGGACGCATTCTTCCTTGTCGTAGGGTCGCGCACCTGCGCGCATCTTCTGCAATCGGCGGCCGGCGTGATGATCTTTGCGGAACCGCGATTCGGTACAGCGATTCTCGAAGAACAGGATCTGGCGGGTATGGCGGACGCCCATCAGGAGCTTGATCGCGAGGTTGCCCGCCTTTTGGAGCGCCGTCCGGACATCCGTCAGCTGTTCCTTGTCGGTTCCTGCCCTTCCGAGGTGATCAAGATCGATCTGGCCCGCGCCGCCGAGCGTCTGAGCAAGGTACATGCGCCGCATGTGCGGGTCCTGAATTACTCCGGTTCCGGGATCGAGACCACTTTCACCGAAGGTGAGGATGCCTGCCTTGCGTCGATGGTGCCGGTGCTGAAAGACACCACGGCACGCGAGTTGCTTCTGGTTGGTGCCCTGCCCGATGTGGTCGAGGATCAGATGCTCTCGCTCTTGGGGGATATGGGCATCGGCCCGATCCGCCTCCTGCCTGCCCGTCGCATTGATGAAACAACGGCCGTTGGCGAAAACACTGTCTTTGCCCTGACGCAGCCGTTCTTGGGCGAGACCCACGCAGCACTTGAGCGTCGCGGTGCCCGCCATATCGCGGCACCATTCCCCTTTGGCGAGGAAGGCACGACCGCTTGGTTACGGGCGATTGCCAGTGAGTTCGGCGTCAGCCAGGAAAAGTTCGAAGAGGTCACCGCCGCCCCGCGCGCCCGTGCCCGCAAGGCGATTGCGCAGGCCGCCGAGGCGTTGCGCGGCAAGTCGGTGTTCTTCTTCCCCGACAGCCAGCTGGAAATTCCGCTCGCACGTTTCCTGACCCGCGAATGCGGCATGACCGCCGTCGAGGTCGGCAGCCCCTACATCCACGACGCCCTGCACGGCCCCGACTTGGACCTGCTGCCAGCCGGCCCGCAGATTGCCGAAGGACAGGATGTGGAAAAGCAGCTTGATCGCGCCATGGCCGCGCGGCCTGACCTGACGGTCTGCGGTCTTGGCCTCGCCAATCCGCTTGAAGCGCAAGGCATGACGACCAAATGGGCCATCGAATTGGTCTTCACGCCCGTCCATTTCTACGAACAGGCGGGCGATCTTGCCGGTCTCTTCTCGCGTCCCCTCCGGCGCAAGGCGCTGCTCCATCTGGAGGCAGCCGAATGAAGCTGACCGTCTGGACATATGAAGGCCCGCCCCATGTCGGTGCAATGCGCGTCGCCACTGCGATGAAGGGCCTGCACTACGTGTTGCACGCTCCGCAGGGCGATACCTACGCCGATCTGCTCTTCACGATGATCGAGCGCCGCAACCATCGCCCGCCGGTAACCTACACGACCTTTCAGGCACGCGACCTGGGGTCAGATACGGCGACGCTCTTCAAGACCGCATGTCACGACGCTGTCGAACGCTTCGATCCCGAGGCGATTATCGTCGGCGCCTCCTGCACCGCAGAACTGATCCAGGACGATCCTGCCGGTCTCGCCGAGACCATGGGCCTGACGATCCCTGTGATCCCGCTGGAACTGCCGAGCTACAGCCGGAAAGAGAACTTCGGCGCGGACGAGACCTTCTATCAGATCGTGCGCCATCTGGCCCAGCCGCAGGAGCGCACAGCACGGGTGACCTGCAATATCCTTGGCCCCACCGCGCTGGGCTTCCGTGCGCGGGATGATGTCGAGGAACTGACGGGCCTCTTGTCCGAGATGGGCATTGACGTGAATGTCGTGGCCCCGCTCAACGCGACACCTTCGGACATCGCCCGCATCCCTGCCGCGCATTTCAATGTGCTTTTGGCCCCCGAAACCGGCGAGGCTGCCGCGCGTTTCCTTGAGCGCGAATACAAGCAGCCCTTTACCAAGGTTGTGCCGATCGGCGTCGGCGCGACACGCGATTTCATTGCCGAAGTTGCCGCGATTGCCGGGGTTTCTGGCAAGATCGACGAAAGCCGCCTGCGCCTGCCGTGGTGGTCGCGGTCGGTCGACAGCACCTATCTGACCGGCAAGCGTGTCTTCATCTTTGGTGACGGCACCCATGTCGCCGCCCACGCCCGCATCGCCCGCGACGAGATGGGGTTCGAGGTGGTGGGCATCGGTTGCTACAACCGCGAGATGGCCCGTCCCATCCGCGCGCTGGCCAAGGATTACGGTGTCGAGGCGCTGATCACGGACGATTATCTCGAAGTTGAACAGACGATCGAGGCGCTCTCGCCCGAAATGATCCTCGGCACCCAGATGGAACGCCACATCGGCAAGCGGCTGGGAATTCCTTGCGCGGTCATTTCCTCCCCCGTGCATGTGCAGGATTTCCCCGCGCGCTATTCGCCGCAGGTGGGCTTTGAGGGCGCGAATGTCATTTTCGACACGCTCATCCACCCGCTGGTGATGGGGCTTGAGGAACATCTGCTGACCATGTTCCGCGAGGATTTCGAGTTCCATGATGATGCCGGCGCGAGCCATCACGGCGGCAAGGCCAAGCAGCGGGTCGAAGAAGCACCGCAAGAGCTCGAAACCGTCAGCGATGACAATGTCATCTGGCTCAGCGATGCGGAACGCGAGTTGAAGAAGATCCCGTTCTTTGTCCGTGGCAAAGCCCGCAGAAACACCGAAGCTTTCGCGCTGGAAAAAGGCCTTAACGAAATCAGCCTCGATACCCTTTACGAGGCGAAGGCCCATTATGCGCGATGAGGTGATCCATAAGCCCTACCGCGTGGTCATCGTCACGCTGGACAGCCACGCTGCTGGTCCGGCTTGCCGCGTGGCCGAGCGTCTGGCACCGGATTTCCCGGGGCTGGAGGTGCAGGTCTTTGCTGCCGCGGAATGGGCCGAGAGCCCTGAGGAACTCACCCGTGCGCGCGCGGCTGTCGCCGATGGTGATATCATCATCGCCAATCTTCTGTTCCTTGAAGAGCATATCAAGGCGATCCTGCCTGCGATGCGGGCCCGCCGTGATCACTGCGACGTCATGCTGGGGGTCATTGCTGATAGCGAGATCGTCAAACTGACCCGCATGGGCGATCTGGATATGTCCAAACCCGCGAGCGGGGCGATGGCGCTGCTCAAGAAACTGCGCGGCAAGAACCAGCCTTCTGCTGACTCTGGTGCCAAGCAGATGCGCGCCCTGCGTCGTCTGCCAAAGATTCTCAAGCTGATCCCCGGCAAGGCGCAGGACCTCCGCGCTTGGTTCCTGTCGATGCAATATTGGCTCGGTGGGTCCGACGACAACATTGAACAGATGATCCGCTTCCTGATCGGCCGCTATGCCACACGCGCTGACTGGCACGGGGTCAAGGCGGCGCTGCCTGTCGAGTATCCAGACCTGGGTCTCTACCATCCTGACCTGCCGGGCGCAGGGATTGTCACGGATCTCAAAGACCTGCCTAAGCCTGCCGCACCTGTGGCGACTATCGGCATCCTGATGCTGCGCTCTTATATCCTTGCCTCGGATGCCGCGCATTACGATGCGGTCATCCGTGCGTTCGAGGCCAAGGGCATGCGGGTCATCCCTGCCTTTGCCGGTGGCCTTGATGGCCGTCCCGCGATCGAAGCGTATTTCCAGGGCCGCGTGGATGCGATGGTCTCGCTCACGGGTTTCTCGCTGATTGGTGGTCCGGCCTATAACGACAGTGCCGCCGCGGTTGAGGTGCTGGGCAACCTCGATGTGCCTTACATTGCCGCACAGCCATTGGAGTTCCAGACATTGGGCCAATGGGCCAAAAGCGGTCAGGGTCTTGGCCCGATTGAGACCACGATGCTGGTGGCCCTGCCCGAGATCGATGGCGCGACGAACCCGACTGTCTTTGCGGGCCGTCATGGCACCGAAGGCTGCAACGGGTGTTCCGCAGGATGTACCGCGCAATCGGATTGCAAGGCGATGGCCCCTTGCTTTGAGCGGATCGAAAGCCTGAGCGAAAAGACCCTGCGCCTTGCCACCCTGCGCCGCAAGCGGAATGCCGACAAGAAAGTCGGCGTTGTCCTCTTTGGTTTTCCACCGAATGCAGGGGCCGTTGGCACGGCGGCCTACCTCAGCGTTTTTGAGAGCCTCTTCAATACGCTCACCCGCATGAAGGCCGAGGGCTACACCGTCGATGTGCCCGAAACGGTTGATGATCTGCGCGCGGCGATCCTTTTGGGCAATGCCACGCAATACGGCCAGCAGGCCAATGTCGCGGCGCATGTTGATGCCGATACGATTGTCCGCACGACCCCACCACTCAAAGCGGTCGAGGCCGTCTGGGGTCCTGCCCCCGGCAAGATCCAGTCGGACGGGCGCGGCGTCTATGTGCTGGGTCAGCATTTCGGGAACGTCTTTGTCGGCGTGCAGCCTGCCTTCGGCTACGAGGGCGATCCGATGCGCCTTCTGTTCGAAAAGGGTTTTGCCCCGACCCATGCTTTCGTCACCTTCTATCTGTGGCTGCGCAACACCTTCTCGGCCGATGTGATCCTGCACTTCGGCATGCATGGCGCGCTGGAGTTCATGCCGGGCAAGCAGGCGGGTCTGGGTGCGCGCGACTGGCCGGACCGTCTGATCGGCGAGATGCCGAACGTCTATCTTTATGCCGCCAACAACCCCTCCGAGGCGACACTGGCCAAGCGCCGCTCGAACGCGGTGACGGTTACCCATCTGACGCCACCGTTGACGACTGCTGGCCTCTATAAAGGTCTGGCCGAGTTGAAGGACAGCCTGACCCGCTGGCGCGAGATGCCCGCAGAGGATGACCAACGTGACGAACTGGCCATGCTGATCCGTGATCAGGCGGCTGCGGTCGATCTGGATGCACGCGATCTGAATGGTCTCTGGCTGAAACTGCTGGAAACCGAAGGCTCGCTGATCACCGAGGGTCTGCATGTGGTTGGCAAGCCGTTGAGCGCACGGGCAAAGGCCGAGTTGATTGCTCTCATGCCCGCAGGCGAGGCGACCGATGCCGCTGCCGCGATGCTGGGCGGAGATCACGAGCTTGCGGGTCTGATGGCAGCCCTTTCCGGGCACTACATCCCACCGGTTCCTGGCGGTGACCTGATCCGCTCGCCGCAGATCGTGCCGACAGGCCGCAATATCCACGCATTCGACCCGTTCCGCATGCCGACAGCCTTTGCTGTGGCCGAGGGCAAGAAACAGGCGGACCTTCTGCTTGAAACCCACAAGAGCCTGCCGCGCACTGTGGCGCTGGTGCTTTGGGGGTCGGACAATATCAAATCCGATGGCGGACCCATCGGGCAGGCGCTGGCCCTGATGGGTGCAAAGCCGCGCTTTGACAACTTCGGCCGCCTGAGCGGTGCGGACCTGATCCCGCTCGCCGAACTGGGCCGTCCGCGCATTGACGTGGTGATGACCCTGTCGGGCATCTTCCGCGATCTTCTGCCCTTGCAGACCCGTATGCTCGCCGAGGCCGCGCTGAAATGCGCGACGGCAGACGAGACACCGGAGCAGAATTTTGTCCGCGCCCACGCGCTGGCCTATGCCGAAGAGATGGGTTGCAGCATCGAGGACGCAGCACTGCGCGTCTTCTCCAACGCGGAAGGTGCCTATGGCTCGAACGTGAACCAGCTTGTCGATAGTTCGGCCTTTGGCGACGAGGACGAACTGGCGGACGCCTACGAGGCCCGCAAGAGCTTTGCCTATGGTGTCAACGGCAAGGCCGCGCAGAACCCTGCGCTTTTACAGAAGGCGCTCAAGGATGTGGACCTTGCCTACCAGAACCTCGAGAGCGTCGAACTGGGGGTCACCACCGTTGACCACTACTTTGACACGCTGGGCGGTATTTCCCGTGCCGTGAAGCGCGCGAAGGGTGGCAAGGCTGCCCCTGTCTATATCGGCGACCAGACGCGTGGGGCGGCCAAGGTGCGGACCCTGCAGGATCAGGTCGCGCTGGAAACGCGCAGCCGCAGCCTGAACCCCAAATTCTACGAAGCCCTGCTGACCCATGGTCATGAAGGTGTCCGCCAGATCGAAGCCCATGTGACCAACACGTTGGGCTGGTCGGCAACTACCGGCGAGGTGGAGCCATGGGTCTATCAGCGCCTGTCCGAGACATTCGTGCTCGATGAAGAGATGCGCAACAGACTGGCGGCGCTGAACCCGCAAGCCTCGATGCGTATGGCGAACCGCCTGCTCGAGGCTTCGGACCGCGCCTATTGGACGCCTGACGCGGCGACATTGGCTGCGCTGCAGGATGCGGCAGATGCATTGGAAGACCGGATGGAAGGGGTGGCAGCGGAATGATTCAAGCACCCATGAACACAAATGAAAGGAGGCTCGCATGAGCCCCAGAGATGAGATCCCTAATCTGAACGGCCTCGACGGCGAAGGCTCGGTGCAGGTGCATCAGCCCGAGGATGCGAAAATTGAAGGCGCGAAGGTGTTTTCGGTCTATGGCAAGGGCGGGATCGGTAAATCCACGACGTCGTCCAACCTGTCGGCTGCCTTTTCGATGCTGGGCAAGCGGGTCTTGCAGATCGGCTGTGACCCCAAGCACGACAGCACGTTCACGCTGACAGGTTCGCTTGTGCCGACCGTGATCGACATTCTGAAAGAGGTCGATTTCCACGCCGAGGAACTGCGGCCCGAGGACTTCATCTTTGACGGTTTCAACGGCGTGAAATGCGTCGAGGCCGGCGGCCCGCCTGCGGGCACAGGCTGCGGTGGGTATGTGGTGGGCCAGACCGTGAAACTGCTCAAGCAGCATCACCTGCTGGAAGATACCGATGTGGTGATCTTTGACGTGCTGGGTGACGTAGTTTGCGGTGGTTTTGCTGCTCCCCTGCAACACGCCGACCGCGCGCTGATCGTCACCGCAAATGACTTTGACAGCATCTACGCGATGAACCGGATCATTGCTGCCGTGCAGGCTAAGTCGAACAACTACAAGGTGCGGCTGGCGGGTTGCGTCGCCAACCGCAGCCGCGAGACCGACGAGGTGGACCGCTACTGCAAGACTGTCGGTTTTAACCGCATCGCACATATGCCGGACCTCGATGCCATCCGCCGTAGCCGTTTGAAGAAGAAGACCCTCTTCGAGATGCCGGATGACGAGGAAATCGTACAGGTCCGCAAGGAATACATCCGGCTGGCCGAGACACTCTGGAACGGGACCGAGCCGCTGGCACCGGCCCCGTTGCCGGATCGGGAAATCTTTGAACTTCTGGGATTTGATTGATTGAGCAACTACGCCGCCACACGTGACAGGGTCGAACACTACTTCGACCGCACCGCGACCAAGGTTTGGGAGCGGTTGACCTCTGACGCGCCGGTCTCTGGTGTGCGGGCGACCGTGCGGGCGGGCCGTGACCAGATGCGCGCGCTGATGCTGGCGCAGTTGCCCACTGATCTGCGCGGCGCGCGGGTGCTGGATGCAGGTTGTGGCACCGGTGCAATGGCCGTGGAACTGGCCCAGCGCGGGGCCGAGGTTGTGGCCGTCGATATCTCGCCCGCGCTCGTCGATATTGCCGAGCTGCGGATGCCGCCGGAGCTGGCCCCACAGATCACCTGGGTCAAAGGGGATATGCTGGATCACACCCATGGGCGCTTTGATCACGCGCTGGCGATGGATTCGATGATCTATTACGGCGCTGCCGATATTGCGGGCCTTCTGGACAAGGCCGCCCAGCGCGTAAACGGCAAATTTGTCTTCACCATTGCGCCGC
>CAXQAV010000435.1:0-7130 GCA_964221795.1 Luminiphilus sp.
CTGATTGTCGGACTCTTCGCTATCGCCAGCTTTGAGTGGATGATCCATCGGATTAAGTCACTGACCAAGATCGTCCTTGGCTTTGCCAAGGGGGACTTTACCGCATGGGTGCCGAGCATCGACCAGAAGGACGAAATAAGCCGGATGGCGCGCGCGATCTATCACTTCAAGCAGGAAACACTGACGCTCCGCCGTGAAGCGGAAGAGATCAAAGCCTCAGACGAGGCCGCGCTCAATGCCAAGCACGGCAAAGTGGTGGAACTGGTCACCGAAGGGTTGGCAGCATTGGCGAATGCGGACCTCACCTGCCACTTTGCCGAACCGCTCGACTCGGACTACGACAGCATCCAGAATGACTTTAACGCGGCGACAGGTCGGTTGCGCAATGTGCTGAGCGCGATCGCCAGCACGGTCTCGGATCTTGATCAGGCAGCCTCGCGGATGAAGCACTCGGCACTTGATCTCGCCTCGCGCTCTACCGAACAGGTCGAGACGATCCGGCAGACGACCGAACGGGTCAACACGCTCTCTGCGGAGGTAGAGGTGTTCGGGCAGGATATCATCGCTGCCTCGACGCTCGCAGGAAGCGCGCGGGAGCAGGCAACGGCCTCTGCCGATCTGATGCGCGAGGCTGTGGCGGCGATGGACCGGATACGCGCGTCCTCCGAACAGATCGGTGCGATCATCTCGATGATCGAGGATATCTCGTTTCAGACGAACCTCCTGGCGCTGAACGCCGGTGTCGAGGCCGCCCGCGTAGGTTCGGCGGGCCTTGGTTTTGCGGTCGTCGCTTCGGAGGTGCGGGCGCTTGCGCGGCGGGCGAGCCAGGCGACGATGGACATCAGGACCTTGGTGGAAGAAAGTGGAACCCATGTCCGCGCGGGCGGGGAGCTTGTGGATCAGACCGGTGCGGTTCTTGATGAAATCTCTTCGAAAATCATGCGCGTGGACGATGTCTTGCGCCGCATCGCCGATGGCTCGCAATCGCATGTCTCCGATCTCAAAGGCTTGCGCTCTGTTATGACAGCGATCAGCGATCTGGCCGAGCAGAATATGGGTATGGCCGATGACACCACATCAGGATCAAAGGAAATCGCACAGCGCAGCGAACGGCTGGCAGGGCTGATCTCAGGCTGACGGAACCCCAGCCGATGGCAGGGCGGGCCGCACGGGCCGCGTAGTCCCTGCCGGCCGCGCGCGACCTGACCCTCTGCCCAAAGAAAAACCCCCGCCGGATTTCCCGGGCGGGGGTTTCAAAGATACGTCGCGTCGGTTGCTTAGAGCAGACCTTCACGCTGCATTTTTTTGCGAGCCAGCTTGCGCTGACGACGGATCGCTTCCGCTTTCTCACGCGCTTTGCGGACCGACGGCTTTTCGAAATGCTGCTTGAGCTTCATTTCACGGAAAACGCCCTCGCGCTGAAGTTTCTTCTTCAGAGCCCGCAACGCCTGATCGACGTTGTTATCACGAACACTAACCTGCATGTGGTGAACACCACCTTTCTAAGTTGGATTTGCAAAAATTGCAGGACGTGGCCAGATAACAAAGGAATCCTATGTTGTCCAGTGCTAGGACAGACCAACACGGACGAACCGGAAGGACCAGACAATGACCCCGCCTATCGACCCGATGCTTGACGCCTTGCTGGATGCCGCCCTGCCACATGTGGCCTTTGACGGCTGGTCGCAGTCCACATTTGACGCCGCGGTCCGTGATACCGGCATGCCTCCCGCCCATGCCAAGACGCTCTGCCCGCGCGGGGCGGTTGATCTGGCGATTGCCTATCACCAGCGCGGTGACGCCGCGATGGTCGCCGCGGTCAAAGCCGCCGATCTGCGCGAGATGCGCTTCCGCGACAAGGTGGCCCATGCGATCCGCCTGCGCCTGCATGTGATCGACGACAAAGAGGCCGTGCGCCGCGGCACCACCCTATTCGCCCTGCCGCATATGGCGCCCGACGGGGCCAAGCTGGTCTGGGGCACCGCGGATGCGATCTGGAACGCGCTGGGCGACACCTCGCGCGATATGAACTGGTACACCAAGCGGCTGACGCTGTCGGGCGTCTATTCGGCGGTGGTGCTGTTCTGGCTGGGGGATGACAGCCTCGACGGGCAGGCAACAGACGCCTTCATCGACCGCCGCATCGACGATGTGATGCGTTTCGAGAAATTCAAAGCCGATGCCAAAGCGAACCCGCTGACCAAACCCTTTGCCGAGGCGCTGGGCCGTTTCACCTCGCGGGTGCGCGCGCCCGCCAAGATGCCTGACGTCGATCTGCCGGGGATCTGGCGCGACCAGACTCCAAGACAGTAGCGGTCACGGTTTGTCATTTCTCCCGCGATGCCGCATAGATTTTGGCAAAGCAGGAGGAAGCGGCAATGAAGGCTATCGAAATCGCGCAACCCGGCGGCCCCGAGGTTCTGACCCTGACGGATCGTCCGATGCCCGAGCCGGCAGCGGATCAGGTCGTGATCAAGGTTGCCTATGCAGGGGTGAACCGGCCCGACGCGCTCCAGCGAGCGGGGCTCTACAATCCGCCGAAAGGCGCAAGCGACCTGCCCGGGCTCGAGGCATCGGGTGAAGTCGTGGCCGTGGGTGCGAATGTCGCCTGGCCCAAGGTTGGCGATCAGGTCTGCGCCCTGCTGCCCGGTGGCGGCTATGCGGACTATGTGGCCACTCCTGCTGCACATTGCCTGCCCGTGCCCTTGGGTCTGACCCTGAAACAGGCGGCCTGCCTGCCCGAGACTTTCTTCACCGTCTGGTCCAACGTCTTCATGCGCGGTGGGTTGCGCGCGGGCGAGCGTTTGCTTGTTCACGGCGGCAGTTCCGGCATTGGCACAACGGCAATCCAGCTAGCACGCACGTTTGGCGCGCGAGTCTTTGCGACCGCTGGATCCGATGACAAATGCGGGGCCTGCGAGGGCCTCGGGGCCGAAGCCGCCTTTAACTACCGTGAGACTGATTTTGTTGAAAAAATGCAAGCTCTTGGCGGGGCAGATCTGATCCTTGATATGGTCGGAGGCCCGTATATCCAGCGCAATCTGAAAGCGCTCGCTGATGACGGAAGGCTCGTCCAGATTGCATTTCTGCAAGGGCCCAAGGCTGATCTGAACCTTGTCCAGCTCATGACACGCCGCCTGACGGTGACCGGATCGACGCTGCGCCCGCAGTCAGACCTTGCCAAAGCGCGCATTGCCGACGAACTGCGCGCCCACGTTTGGCCGCTCATTTCGGCGGGCAAGATCGCACCTGTGATGGATCAGGAGTTTGCGCTGGCAGACGCTGCAGCCGCCCATGCCCGCATGGAAAGCAGCGCGCATATCGGGAAGATCGTGCTGAAGGTCAGCTAAGCGTCAATTTCTGTTCCAGAAATTGCGCACAGAGTTTCGATGAAACTCTGCCTTCTAGACTTTGAAGGGCGCCATACCTGCCCGCGCGAGTTCATCGGCCCGTTCGTTCTCGGGGTGGCCTGCGTGGCCTTTGACCCATTCCCATCTCACGTCGTGGCGCGCGGCGGCGGCATCCAGCCTTTGCCAAAGCTCGACGTTCTTCAGCCCGCCCTTTTTCTTCCAGCCGTTCCGCTTCCAGCCGTGAATCCACTTGGTGATCCCGTCCTTGACGTAGGCGCTGTCGGTCACGACCGTGATCCGTGTTGGCCGGTCGAGGGTCTCAAGTGCGGTGATCGCGGCGAGCAGTTCCATCCGGTTGTTGGTGGTTTCGGCATCGCCGCCGGAAAGTTCGCGTTCTTTCAACACGCGGCCCCCTTCGCGCGCCACCAGCAGCGCGCCCCAGCCGCCCGGCCCCGGATTGCCCGAGCAGGCGCCGTCGGTATAGGCGAAAAGCTCAGGCACTTTTGCGCGCCCGCATGATCATGAAATCGTCCAGAGTGCCCGCACAGCCCTTGTCGCGGCCCTCGCGGGTGGCAATCACCGTCATCCCAGCATCGCTGATCAGATCCGCCAGTTCCGTGACGGTGACATAGGTATATTTGCGGTCGATGCTGTCGCGCTCCTCGCCCGTCCCCGTCTTCATGCCGATGTGGAACACGCCCGCCGGTTTCAGCGCCTTGGCAATCGCTGCCAGATGGCGCAGCAGGTCGACACGGGGCGCGTGCAGCAAGCTGAAGTTGGCCCAGACCCCGTCATAGGCCGCGACAGCATCCAGATCATCAAAGGTCATCAGCCGCGCGCCGATGTCATGGGCCTCGTTGGCGAGCGTCACCATGCCCTTGGAGGCATCCACTGGATCGGGCCGGAACCCCGCCGCCCGCATATGGACCGAAGCGCGCGCCGGACCACAGCCGAGGTCAAGGACATGCGCCCCCGCGGGCAGCAGCTCCATAAAAGCCAGTAGGTCCGCGTCCGGGCTGCCGCTCTTGGTCAGGTTGTCATAGCGGTCGGCAGCGCTGTCATAGAATGCGATGGTGCGTTCATCGACCATCAGAACACCAGCGGCAGCAGCGAGATCACGACAATCGCGGTCAGCAGCAACCGCAGATCCATCCACCAGCGCGGCGCAAGGCCCAGCCGCCAGAAAGGCCAGTCGAGCAGCAGAAGCCCCAGAAAGCCTGTGATCAGATTCACGCCCGCCGTTGTCGGCCCGCCACCTGTCATGAAAAACGCCCAAAGCGCGGGGATCACCGACAGTACATAGCCTGCGGTTGCGGTTGCCCCCGTTGCCTTGGTGGCAAATCCCCAAAGCACGCCCGACATGAACGACAGGATCACCGCGCCGTAGAAAAGCTGCACAAAGGGCCCGATAAACCTCCCCCCGAGGGTCGACTGTCCCCAATCATAGGCGGCTGGGACATAGAGCGTCAGCGCCCCCCAGAGAAAAGGGATGAGGCCAGCAAGGCCAAGCAGAAGGGCAGAGCGGGGAATGGCGTTCATGGGTCTTTCAGGTATCAGGCGGGTTCGCGCAGCACGCGCGGCACTTTGAATTCCACGTTTTCTTCCGCCGTCACCACCTTTTCGACGGTGGTGTCATAGCGGTCGCGGAAGGCGTCGATGACCTCGTTGATCAGCACTTCGGGGGCCGAGGCGCCGGCTGTGATGCCAATCGAGCGGATGCCCTCCAGCGCGCGCCAGTCGATGTCAGAGGCGCGCTGGACGAGTTGCGCATACTGGCAACCGGCGCGGCTGCCAACCTCGACCAGACGTTTCGAGTTGGAAGAGTTCGGCGCGCCCACAACGAGCATCGCGTCACATTTCGGGGCCATCGCCTTGACCGCTTCCTGCCGGTTGGTGGTGGCGTAGCAGATGTCTTCTTTATGGGGGCCGACGATGTTCGGGAAACGCGCCTGCAGGGCCGCCACGATATCTGCCGTGTCATCGACCGAAAGGGTGGTCTGGGTGACAAAGGCCAGCTTGTCAGGGTCGCGCACGTCGACCGTGGCCAAATCCTCGACGGTTTCGACCAGCAGGACCTCGCCTTCGGGCAGTTGCCCCATGGTGCCGATGGTTTCGGGGTGGCCTGCGTGGCCGATCATGATCATCTGCAGCCCGTTGTCGGCGTGGCGTTGCGCCTCGATATGGACCTTGCTGACCAGCGGGCAGGTGGCGTCCACATAAATCATCTCGCGCGCTTGGGCTGTGGCGGGGACAGCTTTGGGCACACCATGGGCGGAAAAGATCACGGGGCGGTCATCGGGACATTCATCGAGTTCCTCGACAAAGACCGCACCCTGATCACGCAAGCTGTCCACGACGAATTTGTTGTGCACGATCTCATGGCGGACGTAGACGGGCGCGCCCCATTTCTCCAGCGCCATCTCGACGATCTTGATGGCACGGTCGACGCCGGCGCAGAACCCGCGCGGTGCGGCGAGATAGAGTGTCAGGGGTGGTTTGGTCATGGGAAACTCCAGCTTTGCACCAGAGGTAAGGCTTTGACGCACTCAGGTCCAGTGCGTCAAACAGGCGAAGCGTCCTCCCAAACGCTTCGCCCGTCGCACGCGCTCAGACTTCTTCGGTCTCGCGCTGGCGGTCGTAGTCGTCGCGTGGCTCGCGTGCGGGGCGTCCGACCACCTCACGCAGCTCGTCGAGTTCGATAAAGTTGTCCGCCTGACGGCGCAACTCGTCCGCGATCATTGGCGGCTGGCTGCGGATCGTCGAGACAACAGACACGCGCACGCCCTTGCGCTGCAGGGCCTCGACCAGCGGGCGGAAATCGCCGTCGCCCGAGAACAGGACAACGTGATCCACATGCGGGGCCAGTTCCATGGCATCGACGGTCAGTTCGATGTCCATATTCCCCTTCACCTTCCGGCGCCCCATGTTGTCGGTGTATTCCTTGGCGGGTTTGGTCACCATGGTGAAGCCGTTGTAGTTCAACCAGTCCACCAAGGGGCGGATCGGCGAATACTCGTCATTCTCCAGCAGGGCCGTGTAGTAGAATGCGCGCAGCAGCTTGCCGCGCCGCATGAATTCCTGCCGGAGCAGTTTGTAATCGATGTCGAACCCGAGTGACTTTGCAGCCGCATAGAGGTTGGAACCATCGACAAAGAGAGCAAGACGCTCGTCCCGATAAAACATCGCTCGTCCTTTCAAATGCTTACCTTGCGCCGGATATCCCGTGAGTGCGTAGGTTGGCGCAGGTTCGTCCAATATGTAAAAAGGGGGGGATCGCTTGCAAGCCGTGGGGCCCCCAACTATGCGCCAAACTGCGCTCATATCCTTAGGAAGTAACAAAGTATCCTTTTGGGGTAGTCCGCAGGAAACCGTGCAGGAGGCTCTCCATCGTCTTGAGGCTTTGGGGCGAGGTGAAATGAGGGTCAGCTGCCTGTATCAAACCCCAGCATTTCCTAAGGGAAACGGCCCCGATTTCGTCAATGCGGTGGCCGGGATCGAGACCGAACTTTCTGCCGATGATCTGCTGTCCGCCCTGCATGACATCGAGGCCGAGGCCGGTCGCGAGCGCAAAGTGCGGTGGGGCCAGCGCACGCTGGACCTTGATCTGTTGACCCTTGGTCAGGCGGTTTTGCCCAACGAACACACCTATCTGACCTGGCGCGACCTGCCGCCCGATTCGCAAATGACCCGCGCGCCGGACCAGTTGATTCTGCCGCACCCCCGCCTGCAGGACCGCGCTTTCGTGTTAGTGCCGCTGTGCGACATTGCCCCCGATTGGCG
>CAXQAV010000436.1:0-4506 GCA_964221795.1 Luminiphilus sp.
GCACCGTAGTCGGTGATGTTGGTGACGCGGCCGTTGAACTTGGTGCCAACCGGGAATTCGGCAGCAACCGTCTCCCAAGGGTCAGCTTCAAGCTGCTTCATGCCCAGCGAGATCCGCTGCGTCTCACGGTGGAACTTGATCACCTGCACTTCAACAGACTGACCGACCGTCAGCACCTCAGAGGGGTGGTTGATGCGACGCCAGGAAATGTCCGTAACGTGCAGCAGGCCGTCAACGCCGCCAAGGTCAACAAAGGCACCGTAGTCGGTGATGTTCTTGACCACACCTTGCAGGACGCTGCCTTCTTCGAGGTTCTGGATCAGCTCCTGACGCTGTTCGGCGCGGGCTTCTTCCAGTACGGCACGACGGGATACGACGATGTTGCCGCGCGCCTTGTCCATTTTCAGGATCTGGAATGGCTGCGCGTTGTTCATCAGCGGAGCAACGTCGCGTACCGGGCGGATATCAACCTGTGAGCCTGGCAGGAACGCAACAGCGCCGCCGAGGTCTACGGTGAAACCACCCTTTACGCGGTTGAAGATAACGCCTTCGACACGAACGCCGTCGTTGAACTTCTTCTCAAGCTCAACCCAGGCTTCTTCGCGGCGGGCTTTATCACGGGACAGCATGACTTCGCCGTCTTTGTTTTCGTAGCGCTCTACGAAGACTTCAACAGTGTCACCTGCTTTGATGGTCGGCTCCTGGCCGGGCATCGTAAATTCTTTAAGGGGTACGCGGCCTTCAGACTTCAGGCCAACATCGATGATCACGAGATCATTTTCGATGTTCAAAACGGTACCGGAGAGGACGGACCCTTCGAGGGTGTCGCCCATTGATTCGTTGAGGAGATCCTCGAAGGACTCCATGGCGGCTTCTGCCATTCTGTTAGATTTCCTGTTTATCAGACCCGCTCGGGTGAGCGAGACTCAGCGCACGTCTCAAGCGACATGCCCTGTGGGTTTGGGTTTGTACAAAAAGGAGGAACAGCGTCGCTGCGCCCTGCCCAACGGCAGGAACAGAACCCCATTCCCGATTTCAGGCTTTCAATGACGAGGTGATGATTTCGCGATGATATTCAGCGCCTGGTGGAAGACTTGGTCTGCCTTCAGCTCTGACGTATCGATCACAACAGCATCCTCGGCCGGTCTCAAAGGCGAATCCGCGCGGGTTTCGTCTCTTTCGTCCCGAACGACCAAGTCGTTGAAAACGCGGTCGTATATAACGCTCGGGTCTTTTTCCCGCAACTCCAACCACCGCCGTTCTGCCCTGACGGGGCGGGATGCCGTAATGAAGAGTTTGCAAGTCGCATAAGGACAAATAACGGTGCCAATGTCTCGACCATCGAGGACCGCACCCCCCTTTGACCCCGGGGGCGAGTCGGCAAAATTGCGCTGAAAGTCCTTCAAAGCCTCGCGTACAGGGGTCAAGGCCGCCACTTTGGAGGCCGCTTCACTGACCGCCGGCGTGCGCAAATGCGGGTGCGCCATATCCTCACCAATCAGGCCGGAAGCCAGGGCCGCCAACCCCGCAACATCATCCAGAGCCACGGCCTGATCCAGTGCTTTGGCGCCAACGGCCCGGTAGAGTGCACCGCTGTCGAGGTAGGCATAATCAAAGTGCGCCGCCAAGCGACGGGCCAGCGTGCCCTTTCCGGCCGCAGCAGGTCCGTCGATGGCGATAATCATGAGAGCCGCGCGCCGAGGTCGTTGAACAGCGACACAAAGGTCGGGAACGAGGTCAGGATGCAGTTCTTGTCATCAACGCTCATGCCTTGGTCCGACACCATGCCCAACACCATAGTGGACATGGCACGGCGGTGATCGAGCTGGGTCAGCACTTCGCCGCCACCCGGTACAGAACCGCCCATGCCGTCAACTTCCAACCAGTCTTCACCCGAGCGCGTGGTTACGCCAGCGGCGGTGAGCATGTCGATGATGCCCTGCAAGCGGTCGGATTCTTTGACACGCAGTTCTTCGAGCCCCTCCATCCGGGTCGTGCCTTCGGCAACCGCAGCCGCGACAGAGAGGATGGGGTACTCGTCGATCTGAGACGGTGCACGCTCTGCGGGGATCAGGCAGCCTTTGAGGCGCGACGCCGTGACCACCACGTCCGCCACGGTCTCGCCCGCTACCTCCCGCTCATGGGTCAGGCTCAGATCCGCGCCCATATCCAGCAGCGACTGGAACACGCCGGTGCGGTGTTCGTTCTGCATCACGTTTTCGATGCTCAACTTGGAACCCGGCACAATGGCACCGGCCACAGCGAGGAAGGCGGCCGAGCTTGGATCACCCGGGACGACCACAGCCCTCGCCTTCAGCTCAGGCTGTCCGGTCAGGGTGATGGCCAGGCCTTCGTTGGTCTCCGCCGTTTCAACCGTCGCGCCGAAACCGCGCAACATGCGTTCGGTATGATCCCGCGTTGGCGTCGGCTCCACCAGCGTAGTCTTACCGGGCGCATTGAGACCACCAAAGAGCACCGACGATTTCACCTGCGCCGAGGCCAGGGGCGAGACGTAATGGATCGGCATGGCTTGGGCCGTCCCCTGCACCGCCAAGGGCAGGCGTCCGCCCGAGCGGGTCATGAAACGGGCGCCAAACTGGCTCAAGGGGTCGGTCACGCGCGCCATCGGGCGCTTGTTCAGAGAGTTGTCGCCGAACACAACGGCGGTCAGGTCGTGCGTGGCCAGCATGCCGAGGATCAGCCGGGTCGAAGTGCCGGAGTTTCCCATATCGAGCGGCAGGCTTGGTTCCCGCAGGCCACCCACGCCCACACCGGAGACGACGAAATCGTCACCGTCCTTTTCGATCTGTGCGCCCAGACGGCGCATGACTTCCGCCGTGGCCATGACGTCTTCACCGGTCAGCAGGCCGCTGACCCGGGTTTCGCCGAGGGCCAGTGTCCCGAACATCAGGGAACGATGGGAAATCGACTTGTCACCCGGTACTTTCACCGAACCGCGCAGGTCTTTTGCAGTCAGGCTTTTGCCGGGTTCGAGGGGGAGGCTGGACATGGCTTTACTCTGCAAGTGGGTCGCCCTAAGTCCTTAGCATGAAGGCAAGGTCGGACGAAAAGCACAGCACAGCCGATCCAACCGCATGGCAAGAACCCATTGCCAGCATTGACAGCAATGACTGGCTATGGTGCTTCCAAACGCTGAAACGTTTCAGAAAATCGAGGTCGGACTCCTATGCCCGAATTGGAAGAAAAATACGGCATTAAGCGCATCTGCCAAAATTGCGGCGCCCGCTACTACGATCTCAACGCAGATCCGGCGGTCTGCCCATCGTGTGGCACCGAATATGATCCTGAGGCTGTCATGCGCTCGCGCCGTGGTCGGGTTGCCGCCGCAGCCGTTGCCTCAGCCAAGGAAGACGCCGCACCAGCAGCCGAGCTGGAAGATACAGATACCGACACTTCTGCCGACGAAGAGGACGGCGATGATGAAGTCGAAGCCGTAGCACTCGACGAGGTTGACGAAGACACTCTGGAAGACGGTGACACGGATCTGGTTGTCGACGACGACGGTGAAGTCTCCCTCGACGATGACTTCGGTGAAGACGAAGACGACAGCAAGGTGAACGATGATTCCCTGCTGGATGACGACGACGAACTTGAAGACGGCGGCTTAACCGTTGATGGCTACGAAAGCAAATCAGAAGACGACAACTAAGGCTTCTGTTGCAGACTGGGAGAGGGTTGGTGCAATCCTCTCCTTTCCGAGTATGAAGGCTGCTCAAAAAGCCTTCGACAAACCCCGTCAAGTTGGTTAAGACGGGCTCCTGTTTCCAGCCGCGTGGGGCTATAGCTCAGCTGGGAGAGCGCTACAATGGCATTGTAGAGGTCACCGGTTCGATCCCGGTTAGCTCCACCACTTTCCAAGACAATTCGGTACGACGCAAAGAAACGCCACTCGGCGCGCCTTGGGGGTGTCGATCGGCCCTGCTTCGCCGATGATACTAAAACATCAATCTTTTCAAATTTGTTTTATCAATCCGTTCTTTTTTGAAAATGATCGTTAATTTGACTTGAATTATAATTCTTTGAGTTGAAGGCCATCTATCGCGGGTGTGTCGTAAAGGAGCTGGATTGATGGAATCAATGAACCAATTGTCCGAGGAGAAGATCAACCTCGAAAATTGTATTTCTAGAGTTGAAGCGCTTGTAGAAGCCACAGAGGGCAAAGAGCTCTTGTCCAAGGATCTTGGGGCTTTTTTTGAAGATCTGAGCGAACGCCTTAATGACATTTCAACCCGCATCGCCCACAGCCACAGACGACAAGACCCCATCATTGAGCAGGCCTTGAAGCACGCCAATCGTCGATAAGGATCGACCCGCCCTGGGATCGCGTGAACGCGTGCAAAGCTTGCGACGCGTTCCATGCGGATCAGGGTGCCGGCCGGCGACTCCCCGTCCAGCGCGCGAGTATCGGCGCGATCAGGGCCAGAGCCACCAACCAAAGCGACAACAGACCCGAGGTCCGTGGCTCGACTGCCCAGTTGGCCATAG
>CAXQAV010000437.1:0-14900 GCA_964221795.1 Luminiphilus sp.
AACTACGACTACTTCATGTCGTATGTCTTTGGTGAAGAACGTCCGCCAGTCCCTGTCGCAGGTGTTGCTGAAGATGATCAGGCCATGTCGAACGTCATGTTCCACGACCGCAACGCGATCGGCTACCTCGGCTTTGCGTTCCAGCGTGGCGCACAACCGGTCCAGTTGCTGAACGAATGCGGTATCGCGACCCAGCCAGACGCATTCTCGGCCAAGACCGAAGAATACGAACTGAGCCGCCGTATGTACCTCTACAACCGTGCAGACAACATCGACGCGAATGCGCAGGCCTTCCTCGACTACGTCATGTCGGATGAGGCAGACAGCGTGATCGGCAAGTCCGGCTTTATCGACCTCGGCATCGTCCACCGCTCTCAGGGCGAGGGCGATCCGCGCCGTGCAGCGCTGATCGACGAAATTGCCCGCTATGACATCGGCTTTGAAGGAGAGATCATGACGGACATGCTGGACAAGATGGGGACACATAACCGTCTGTCGACAACCTTCCGCTTCCGGACCGGCTCTTCCCGTCTGGACGAACGCGGTCGTTTGGACATGCAGCGTCTGATTTCCTACCTTGAAGAGATGCCCGCTGGCACCAAGGTCTCGGTTGTCGGTTTCACCGATGATGTCGGTCCATTCGAAGCCAACCGTTCGCTGGCGATCGAGCGTGCCGGTGCTGTCCTGGAGGAAATCCTCGCAACAGCCGGCAACCGCCTCGACGGGATCGAGATGACTGCAATCGGATTTGGCGAAGTTGCGCCTTCCGCCTGCAACATCTCCGAGCGTGGGCGCGGCATCAACCGCCGCGTTGAGATCTGGATCCAGAACACCACCGAGAGCTAAGGCAATGATGAAAGTGGCCGGATGCAAGTCCGGCCGCTTTCACGACCTACCTGCGCTCCGTCCAGACGCCCCCTCAATCCTTGCAGGGCCCCAGTAAGTAATTAGTTCCGCAACGATGACACAGTCGTCGCTGCACGTTTCACCAGTGACCACGCGCTGCTTTACAGCGCACCGAGGAGCCTACGCCATCTTGATAGGTGAAACAGATGAAAACACCCTTTACGAAGGACGAACCGACCAATCCATCACCGGCGCGCAAATTGCGCAGCATGCCAGCGCTTCTGGCGACTGCCGCTCTGATGGGTCTTGCGCCGACAGCCGGACTGCTCACCGCCTCCGCAGCTGTCGCACAAGAACTGGAAGACAACGGTGCCAAGGCACGCATCAGCCGCTCTGCCGCCCTGCGTTCGCTGACCGAAGCCGTGGCCTCCGCAAGCTGCCGCGTGAGCGCCGGAATGAACACAGAAACGGCGACCGCCGAACTTGGCAAAACCGCCGAGGACTTTTCGGCGATCGTGGCCGGTCTGATCAACGGCGATCCGGCTTTGGGTATGCCCGGGGCCGAATCCCGTGCCCGTATGCTGTCCTCGCTTGACGCAACCGCCTCTGCTTGGGAACCGATCAAGGTCGCGGCCAGCAATCTTGCCAATGGAACAGGCAGTGCCGCCGACGCACAGACTGTGCGTGAGGGCTATGCCGCCCTCTTTACGCAGACCGAGCAAACCGCAGCTGACATCGCCGGCCAATATGCCGATCCTCAGTCGCTTCTCCAAAGCGACGCCACTGTGCTGAACTTCGCCATACCCCAGCGGGCGCTTGCCTACCGGATGACCCGCGCGATGTGCGAATTGGCCACCGGCACCGCCAGCGACGGGACCCGGGACGAACTGGCCCAAACGGTCGATCTTTTCGAGAAGACCCTGATCGCCCTGCGTGACGGTTTCCCCGCAGCAGGTATCAACCCGCCACCAAACGAAGTCATTGCCGACAATCTGAGCGCCACTCTTGAACTCTGGCGCGGATCACGCAGCATGTTCGACAATGCCATTGGCGGCGCACAGCCGACACTGCAGGAAGTCGTGACATCGGCGGCCCTGTCGGAAGACCTGTCCGTGGCAATGAACAACGTCATCACGCTCCATTTGATCGCCGCACCCGGACAGGGTGATGTTTATCGCGTGCCGCTCGAGGCCTACGCCCGCAACGAACTGGCAAGCTGGCTGACCGATCCGGCCCTGATCTCTGCGATCAACAGCCAGAATGCGGCACATGCCGGCCTGAGCGAGGACGACGTCATCGCACTTGACCAGAAGTGGCGTGCCGAGGCGGGTGAAGGTGGCGGACCACTGATCACCCAACTGCTCTCAAGCGATCTGTCCGCCTGGCTGCGTGACAAACAGGATGCCACCGCCGGCTTTGTCACCGAAGTCTTCATCATGGACGACAAGGGGCTCAACGTCACGCAGAGCGTCGAAACCTCGGACTACTGGCAAGGCGACGAGGCCAAATGGCAGCAGACCTATTCGGTCGGGCCTGACGCACTGCATATCAGCGAAATCGAGTTTGATGACAGCACCGGTTTCTACCAGTCGCAGGCATCGCTTTCGATCACTGATCCCGCCACAGGCGCCGTCATCGGTGCCGTGACCTTCGGGATCAATGTGCAAAACCTGATGTAAGTCAGGCGCTCTCCTCAGAGCGAAAGGGGCCCCTCGGGGCCCTTTTCTTTTGTGGCAGATGGGTTGCCCCTAAAAATCGACCTCGATCGCGATGCCTTGCGCGACCGCCAGATCGACAACAGCCGATGCGACGGCAAGGTCCTGCAGGCCGACGCCCGTGCCGTCAAAGATCGTGATCTCGTCATCGCTCGTCCGGCCCGGATGGGTGCCGTTGATCACCGCGCCAAGCTGGTAGACGTCGCTTTCCTTGATCAGCCCCTGGGCCACCGCATGCTGCGCCTCGCCGATGCTGACCGATTGCGCGACCTCATCTGTGAACACCGTGGCCTTGGCTAGGAGCGCCGCCTCAAGCTCCTGCTTGCCCTTGGTGTCGGTGCCCATGCAGGCGATATGCGTGCCGGGGCTCACATGATCCGCCATGAGCGAGGGCGCGAAGGCAGAGGTGATCGAGATGATCACATCCGCTTCCTGGCCCAACTGTTCCAGCGTGGCTGCCTCAAAAGGCACACCCGCCTCTTCGGCCACTTTGGCGATATTGGGCAGCATCTCGGGGTGATAGTTCCAGCCGATCACCTTTTCGAACGCCCGCTGCTCGAGTGCGGCACGCAGCTGGAAGGTCGCCTGATGGCCCGCGCCGATCATCCCCATGACCTTGGCACCTTCAGGCGCCAGATGCTTGATCGACACAGACGAGGCCGCCGCCGTCCGCAGCGCGGTCAACAGGTTGCCGCCGACCATCGCCGATGGCTTGCCGGTATCGGGATCAAACAGGAATACCGTGGACTGGTGATTGATCAGCCCGCGCTTTTCCAGGTTATGCGGCCAGTAGCCACCGGCCTTCAGCCCCAACACCTTGCCCGCGCGGTCAAACCCGCCCTTGAAGCCGTAAAGCGCATCCTCATGGCCGATCGCCTCGCGCACGACCGGAAAGTTATAGGCGTCTTCTGCCGCCATGGCCGCAAAGACCTTTTCAACCGCATCGAAAGCGGCTGCGCGCGTCATCAGCCCGGCAATCTCGCGCTCAGGAACGATAATCATGTCCCATCTCCTTTTATGAAACAGGGTCGGCCTTTGGGACCGACCCTTTGACTGCTTTCTCCCGTGGGGCTCCGACGTCAGTAAGCCTTACCGCGGGCAGAGACAGGCCAGAGCGTTTCCACCTTGCCGTTCCGCACACCGACGTACCAGTCATGCACATTGCAGGTCGGGTCACAGTGACCGGGAACCAGCTTGAGCTTGTCGTTGACCTTCAGCACGCCGTTCGGGTCAGCAACAACGCCATGCTCGTCAGAGCATTTGACGTATTGCACATCGTCACGGCCGAAGATCACCGGCAGACCGCTATCCACGGATTGGGCCTTGAGACCTGCATCCACGATGGCCTTGTCCGCCTTGGCATGGCTCATCACCGAGGTCAGGATGAACAGCGCGTTCTCCCATTCGCCCTGATCGATGCGCTTGCCGTCCTTATCAAGGATGCGGCCATAGTCGGCGTCCATGAAGGCGTAAGAGCCGCACTGAAGCTCGTTAAAGACGCCGGAGTTCGATTCAAAGTAGTAGGACCCTGTACCACCACCCGAAACCAGCTCTGGCTTCAGGCCCGCAGGCTCCAGTAGGTCGATGGCTTCCTGCACCATGGCCACAGCCGCGTCGATCTTCGCCTTGCGTTCGTCATAACTGTCCATGTGCTGCATGGCGCCCTGATAGGCCTGAATGCCAGTGAACTTGAGGTTCTGAGCGGCATCGATCGCCTTGGCAATCTCCAGCACGTTCTCGGCACCGATGACACCACAACGACCCGCGCCCACGTCCATCTCGATAAAGCACTCGATGGTCGTGCCGTGCTTGACGGCAGCGGCAGACAGGTCAGCCACATTGTCGATGTCGTCGACGCAAACGATGGTGCGCGCGCCCAGTTTGGGCAGGCGGGCCAGACGATCGATCTTGGCCGGATCACGCACCTGGTTGGAGACCAGCACATCCTTGATCCCGCCACGGGCAAAGACTTCCGCCTCGGAGACCTTCTGGCAGCAGACGCCGACCGCGCCGCCCAGCTTTTCCTGCAGCAGGGCCACGTCCACGGATTTATGCATCTTGCCATGCACGCGGTGGCGCATGCCGTGGGCCCTGGCATAATCGCCCATCTTCTTGATGTTGCGCTCCAGCGCGTCGAGATCAAGGATCAGGCAGGGTGTCTGGATATCGGCCTCGTCCATGCCGGGCAAAGCAGGCACGTCATAGCCGACTTCAAGGTTCTTGAGGGTGCTCATATCGTTCATGGTGGTCTCCATCAGCCCTGGATCCAGGGCAGTTTGTCCAAATCGACGTTGCCGCCGGTGATGATCACGCCGACGCGCTTGCCGGCGAATTTCTCTTTGTTCTTGAGGATCGTGGCGAGTGGCACGGCACAGCTGGCCTCCATCACGATGCGCAGGTGCTTCCATGTGATCTTCATCGCCTCGATGATTTCTTCCTCCGAGGCGGTGTAGATGTCGGTCACATAGTTCGACACGAAGTGCCACGTGCGCTCTTTCAGCGGCACCAGCAGACCGTCAGCAATCGTCCGGGGCGCGTCATCGGCAATGATGTAACCCGCCTTGAAGCTGCGGTAAGCATCGTCCGCCTGCTCGGGCTCGGCGGCGATGATCTGCACTTCCGGCGCAAGGGTCGAGAGCGTCAGGCAGGTGCCCGAGATCATCCCGCCACCTCCGATCGGCGCGACCATCATGTCGAGGCCGTCGACCTGCTCCATGAATTCCTTGGAGCACGTCCCCTGCCCTGCAATCACGCGCGGATCGTTATAGGGGTGGACGAAGTCGCCGCCGGTTGCGGCCTGCACCTTGGCAAAGGTCTCTTCACGCGAGGTGGTCGAAGGCTCGCATTCGGTGATCACGCCACCATAACGGCGCACGGTGTCCTTCTTGGCCTGTGGTGCCGTGCGGGGCATGACCACGTTGCAAGGGATGCCACGGCGCATCGCCGCGTAGGAGAGGCAGGACGCGTGGTTGCCCGAAGAATGGGTCGCCACGCCCTTCTTCGCCTGCTCGTCCGTCAGCCCGAACACAGCATTGGCGGCACCGCGCACCTTAAAAGCCCCCGGCTCCTGAAAGTTCTCGCACTTGAAGAACAGCTCACAGCCAGCAAGCTCGTTCAGATAGGCCGAGGTGCGGATCGGCGTGCGGTTGATATGCGGCTTGATGCGCTCGTGCGCATCAAGCATGTCCTGATAGGTCGGGATGTACATCTCGCTATGATCTTTCATTACGCTGCATCCTTGAGAGGGACAGTCTGCGCGCTGCCCATGTAGAAAGCCTGAGCCGCGGCAACGCCCGACCCCAATTTGATATCGAGGCCAAGGTCCACCATGCACATCTCGGCGGTGGCGATGCCGGACAGGGCCATCACGTCCGTCATGCTGCCCAGGTGGCCGATGCGGAACACCTTGCCCGCAACCTCGCCCAGACCGGTGCCAAAGGCGACGCCGTATTTCTCGGCTGCATGGCTGACGATGTCAGAGGCGTTGAACCCTTCGGGCGTCAGGATCGCACTGACGGTGTCGGAGTAGAGGTCAGGCGACTGGGCGCAAAGATCCAAGCCCCATGCATTGACCGCAGCACGGACACCCGAAGCAATGCGGTTATGGCGGGCAAAGACATTCTCCATCCCTTCCTTCAACAGCAGTTCAGTCGAATGCAACAGACCGCTGACAAGACCAACCGCAGTGGTGTAGGGATAGCCGTTGGCGGCATAGCCCTTGGCCATGTCGTTGATGTCAAAGAAGGTGCGGTGCAGTTTGGCGGACTTGCTGGAAGCAACGGCGTGCTTGCTGAAGCCGACAATTGCCAGACCAGCAGGCAGCATGAACCCCTTCTGCGATCCGGTGACCGCAACATCCACACCCCATTCGTCAAAGCGGAAGTCCATCGACGCGATCGAGCTGACGCCGTCAACAAACAGAAAAGCGGGGTGCTTGGAGGCATCCATCGCACGGCGCACGGCGGCGATATCAGACTTTACGCCCGTCGCGGTCTCGTTGTGTGTCGCCAGAACCGCCTTGATCTTGTGTCCCTTATCCTCGGCCAAAATTTCGGCAAAACGGTCGGTCGGGATACCCGCACCCCATGGCGTTTCGACCATGATCACCTCAAGGCCATGGCGCTGGCACATATCAATCCACTTTTGGCTGAACATGCCGTTACGAGCGGCAAGCACTGTATCGCCGGGAGAAAGCGTATTGGTGATTGCCGTCTCCCAGCCACCGGTACCGGTGGACGGGAAGAAAAAGATTTCAGCCGAAGTCGACTTGAGGATCTTTTGCACATTGGCCCGCGCCGGATGCAGAATCTGACCCCACAGCGGGGACCGGTGATCGATCGTCGGCATGTCGCAGGCTTTGCGAACAGATTCAGGCATGTTCGTCGGGCCTGGGATGAATACAGGGTTTTGCAAGCTCATCGTCCAACTCCTCCATTGGGTTGAGCGTGTTTTGCCCGCGCGCCCGATTCCAATCTATTTTTTTGAAATTATTTTTCAGATCGCGAGAGAGCGAAAAAATATATGATTGTCAGTTACTTATATTTTTCATAATATGAAATGGATTTTCATATTTGGAAAATATCATGGCAGAGCCAATCAAAAGAGGCCGTGGCCGCCCCCGCGCATGGGACGACAAAGGCGACCAGAACACGATCAAATCGCTCGACCGCGCGCTTGAGGTGCTGGTCAAACTGGGCGAGCTGCAAGGGGCAACACTCTCCGAACTCGCCACTGAACTGGGGGAGTCTCCGGCGACAGTCTACCGCGTGCTCTCCACCTTTCAGGGGCGCGGTTTTGTCGACTTTGACGAGCAGGGGCAGACATGGAACGTCGGTCCTGCCGCCTTTATGACCGGATCGCATTTCCTGCGGCGCACCTCGCTGGTGGAACGGGCGCGCCCGATCATGCGGCACCTGATGGAAGCGACGGGCGAGACTGCGAACCTCGGAATCGAGCGGGACGGCAAGGTGCTCTTCCTCGGTCAGGTCGAGACCCACGCCACCATCCGCGCTTTCTTTCCTCCCGGAACAGCCTCGGCCATGCACTCCTCGGGCATCGGCAAAGCGTTGCTGTCCCGCATGGATGACGCGCGGCAAAGGCAGGTGCTGGCTGCGAGCAAGCTGGAGCAATTCACGCCCTTCACGCTGACCGATCCGGAGGCCATGATCGCCGATCTGCGCACGGCGCGCGCGCGCGGTTATGCTTTTGACGGTGAGGAGCGCAATATCGGGATGCGCTGCATCGCGGCCCCAGTCTTCAACGTCTATGGCGAAGCTGTCGCCGGTATCTCGGTCTCGGGTCCGACCGCACGGATCACCGACGACAGGATCGACGCACTTGCCCGCGATGTGATGGAGTCAGCCGAACGGTTGACCAAGGCCATCGGCGGCAACCACCGCCCCGCCGGCTAGCGGCGCAAAGACCGGATGGCACTGTCACGATAATGCGGATTGTCCTCGAAAGGTCGGTCAGACGTGACTGGGGATTCCGGTTTCGTCACTTCCGGCACCGCCGAAACCCGCGCCCAGACCCGCCGCGCGATCCACTGCAGGATCACCACGATCACCATGAAGGCCCCGAATGCGGATAGGATCGACCAGAGGTCAATCCGCACACAGGCATCCCCTGCGCCGAAAATCAGTGCAAAGAGGATCGAGACTGTTTCACTGCAAACCGCATTCATGGCAGCAGCCTAGCACCCGCCCCGCGCTTTGTCGCGGGCAGACCTGCCGTCGGCGCGATTTTGCATGACTTCGCCTGATCGCCTTCCTACGGTCGGCACAATAATCAAGGGAGGGACACCATGCACTTCGGCCTGACCGACGAACAGCAGATGATCGTCGATACCGTGCGCACATTCGTCGAGAACGAGATCTATCCGCACGAAGACCTTGTGGAACGCACTGGCGAAGTCCCGAAAGAAGTTGCCGAAGAGATCAAACGCAAGACCATCGAACTGGGCTTCTACGCCTGCAACTTCCCCCAAGAGGTCGGCGGCGCGGGCCTGTCCCATGTGGAATTTGCGCTGGTCGAGCGGGAGTTGGGGCGCGGCTCCATGGCGCTCAACCATTTCTTCGGACGGCCGCAGAACATCTTGATGGCCTGTCAGGGGGACCAGAAAGAACGCTACCTCCTGCCTGCCGTGCGCGGGGAACGGATGGACGCGCTGGCGATGACCGAACCCGACGCCGGATCGGATGTGCGCGGCATGAAATGCTCCGCCGTCAGGCAGGGCGGCGATTGGGTGCTGAACGGCTCCAAGCATTTCATCTCGGGCGCGGATCACGCGGATTTCTTCATCGTCTTCGTGGCCACCGGCGTCGATGACACCCCGCACGGCCCCAAAAAACGCATTACCAGCTTTCTGGTGGATCGCGGCACGCCGGGGTTCAAGGTGCGCGAGGGCTACAAATCCGTCAGCCACCGTGGCTACAAGAACTGCATCCTGAACTTTGACGATTGCCGCCTGTCGGACGCGCAGGTGCTGGGCGAGGTGGATGGCGGCTTTGCGGTGATGAACGAATGGCTCTACGCCACGCGGATCACAGTTGCCACCATGTCTGTGGGCCGTGCGCGGCGCTGCTTTGACTATGCGCTGTCTTACGCGGCCGAGCGCAAGCAATTCGGCCAGCCCATCGGCAAGTTCCAGGGCGTCAGTTTCCAGATCGCCGATATGATCACCGAGATCGACGCTGCCGATCTGCTGACCCTCAATGCCGCATGGCGTCTGGATCAGGGCCTGCCCGCCAACCGCGAAATCGCCTCGGCCAAAGTCTATGCAACCGAAATGCTCGCCCGCGTCACCGACGCCACGCTGCAAATCTATGGCGGCATGGGCCTGATGAACGACTTCCCCATCGAACGTTTCTGGCGCGACGCCCGTGTCGAGCGCATCTGGGACGGCACCTCGGAAATCCAGCGCCACATCATCAGCCGCGAACTCCTGCGGCCCTTGGGGGCCTGATGGAGCGCCTCGGGCGGCTGTTCCGCCCCAAGTCTATTGTGGTCATCGGTGGCGGCGCATGGGGCGAGGCCGTGCTCAAGCAATGCCAGAAGATCGGCTTTGGCGGAGACCTCTGGGTCGTGCATCCGAGCAAAGACAAGATCGCGGGTCTGACCCCCTTCCGGTCGCTCGCCGAGCTGCCCCATGCCCCTGATGCGGCCTATGTGGCGGTCAACCGCTTTGCGACCGTGGAGGTGATCCGCGAACTGGCAGCGATGGGCACCGGCGGGGCCGTCTGCTTTGCCTCCGGTTTCAAGGAATCCGCGGCCGAAGACGCCGACGGCACCGACCTGCAGACCGCGCTGTTCGACGCCGCAGGAGACATGCCGATCATCGGCCCCAACTGCTATGGCTTCCTCAACTACCGCGACGGGGTGACCCTCTGGCCCGACCAGCACGGCGGAAAGCAGGTCGAGAGCGGCGTTGCACTGATCACCCAGTCGTCAAACGTCGCCATCAATCTGACGATGCAGAAACGCGGGCTGCCGATTGCCTATGTGGTTACAGTCGGCAATCAGGCACAGACGGGGCTTTCCGAAGTGGGCAGGGCGCTCCTGTCTGATCCTAAAGTGACCGCGCTTGGCCTTTATATCGAAGGGATCGACGACCTCGCCGGTTTCACCGCACTCGCCCATTACGCACACAGCATCGGCAAGCCCATCGTCGCGCTGAAAATCGGGCGGTCCGAACAGGCGCAAAAGGCCGCCGTGTCGCATACTGCCTCACTTGCAGGCAGCGACGCGGGCGCGGACGCTCTGCTGGCACGTCTGGGCGTGGGGCTGGTGCGGTCGCTGTCAGCCCTGCTCGAAACCCTGAAACTACTGCATGTCGTAGGCCCACTGCCCTCGACCGCCATCGCCTCGATGTCCTGCTCGGGCGGCGAGGCAAGCCTGATGGCCGATACCGCACACGGCACGGAAATCAGCTTTCCGCCCCTGACCGACCAGCAACGCAAAGACCTCCGCGCCACCCTCGGCCCGCTCGTCGCCCTGTCGAACCCGCTGGACTATCACACCTTCATCTGGGGCAACGAAGACGCCATGGCGGCGACCTTTACCGCCATGATGACGCCCGCCGTGGCCTTGGGGCTTGTGATCCTCGACTTTCCCCGCCCCGACCGCTGCACGCATCCCGACTGGGACCTCGTCTGCAACGCCGTCGCCCGCGCGCAAAAGACCAGTGGCCAGCCGGTCGCGATCCTCGGCTCACTGGTCGAGAACATCCCCGAAACCGTGGCTGAAAGCCTCATTGCCCAAGGCATCCTGCCTTTCTGCGGGCTGGATGAGGCGCTGCAGGCCATCAGCGTCGGAGCCAGCCTCGGGCAGACCAGCCCCGACTGGTCGCCGACACCGCCGCCCGCGATCCGCGCGGGCCGCACCCTGACGGAAAGCGAGGCCAAAGCCGCCCTCGCCCCGCACGGCATCCACACGCCTGCGTCAGTGCGCGCAACGCGCCACGACCTTTCCAAAGCCGCAGGCGAGCTTTCCTTTCCCGTGGTCCTCAAAGGCGAGGGCATCGCCCACAAGACCGAAGCAGGCGCCGTCGCCCTCAACCTCGCGACGCCCGAGGCGGTCACACAGGCCGCCGCCAAAATGCCGACCGACAGCTTCCTGATCGAAGAGATGATCAGCGGCACGGTAGCCGAATTGCTGGTCGGTGTCGTCCTCGACCCCGCGCACGGCTATGTGCTCACGCTCGCCGCAGGCGGGACCATGACCGAGATTCTGCAGGACCGCGTGAACCTGATCCTGCCAGTCAGCGAGGCCGAGATCAGGGCCGCCCTCGGCCAGTTGCGCATCGCACCGTTGCTGAACGGCTACCGCGGGGCTGCACCTGCCAATTGGCAATCCATCATCGACTCTGTGCGCGGCCTGCAGGACTATGTGCTTGCAAACCATCCCTACGAGATTGAAATCAACCCGCTCATGTGCGGGCCAGACCATGCCACCGCCGCCGACGCGCTGATGACGACAGGAGACCCAAATGACTGACAGCCCGATCAAGACCGCACGGCGCGGCCATGTCCTCGAAGTGACGCTCGACCGGCCCAAGGCCAATGCGATCGACCTCGCCACCAGCCGGATCATGGGGGATGTCTTCACCGAATTCCGCGATGACCCCGACCTTCGTGTGGCTCTTGTCACCGCTGCGGGCGAGAAATTCTTTTGCCCCGGATGGGACCTCAAGGCCGCTGCCGAGGGCGACGCCGTCGACGGCGACTACGGCAAAGGCGGCTTTGGCGGCTTGCAGGAACTGCGGGGGCTGAACAAGCCGGTGATCATGGCGATCAACGGCATCTGCTGTGGCGGCGGGCTGGAGCTGGCGCTGTCTGGCGACATCCTGCTCGCGGCCGATCATGCCACATTCGCCCTGCCCGAAATCCGCTCGGGTACGGTGGCGGACGCAGCCTCGGTCAAACTGCCCAAGCGCATCCCCTATCATATCGCGATGGAAATGCTGCTGACAGGGCGCTGGATCAACGCGGAAGAGGCCGCGCGCTGGGGCCTGATCAACCGTGTCGTGCCTGCCGATCAACTGATGGACGAGGCGCGCAAGATGGCCGACCTCATCGCTTCCGGCCCGCCGCTGGTCTATGCCGCGCTCAAAGAGATCGTGCGCGAAGCCGAGGATATGAAATTCCAGGACGCCATGAACAAGATCACCAAGAGCCAGTTCGAAACGGTCGAGCGACTCTATCGGTCGGAGGATCAGAAGGAAGGTGCACGCGCCTTTGCCGAGAAACGCGATCCCGTCTGGAAGGGTCGTTAGACGGTTTGTCGCAGGGGGCAGGCAGGTGGGGCAAGGCCAGAAACGCAAAATAACTATTTAAAATCAATACCATAAATTAAACCAACAAAAATAATCAGGATTACTTGCTATTCCCGATTTTTTTTGTCAGGTTCCGCCGCGTGATAAACATCAACGCAGGGGAAACAAATGCGTCCATCACTGAAAGCTTCTCTGGCCGTGACCACCGCTGCTGCGTCGCTGGCCTCCGGCGTCGCAGCCTACGCTGACGGCGAATTGAACCTCTACTCTTCGCGTCACTACGATACTGACGAGCGCCTGTACTCCGACTTCACGGATATGACAGGCATCACCATCAACCGGATCGAAGGCAACGCCGACGAACTGATCGCGCGGATGATCGCCGAGGGTGCCAACTCTCCCGCAGACATCTTGCTGACCGTCGACAGCTCGCGCCTCGAACGCGCCAAAGAGGCCGGCATCCTGCAGTCCATCGACAGCGACGTGCTCGAAGCCCGCATCCCGCAGAACCTGCAGGATGAAGACAACCAGTGGTTCGGCTTCAGCCAGCGCGCCCGCATCATCTTCTATGACAAGACCGACGTCGAAAACCCGCCGCTGGACTATGTCTCGCTTGCCGACCCTGCCTATGAGGGCATGGTGTGCCACCGCTCCTCGACCAACGTCTATTCGCAAAGCCTGCTCTCTGCCGTGATCGAGAACCACGGTGAGGAAGCCGCGAAAGAATGGGCCCAGGGTATGGTCAACAACTTTGCCCGCGATCCGCAGGGCGGTGATACCGACCAGCTGCGCGGTCTGGTGTCGGGCGAATGCGATATCTCGGTTTCGAACACCTACTACTTCGCCCGTGCCCTGCGCACCGAAGTTGACGGCCTGAGCGCTGAAGAGATCGCCAACATCGGTTGGGTCTTCCCTGCACAGAACGCAGAGGGCGCGCATATGAACATCTCTGGCGGCGGCGTCGCAGCCAATGCGCCGAACCGCGACAACGCGATCCTGTTCCTGGAATACCTGGCCTCGGATCAGGCACAGGAATACTTCAGCGCCGGCAACGATGAGTACCCCGGCGTGCCCGGTATCGGCCTTGCGCCTTCGGTTGCGGCCCTTGGCCTCTTCCGCCCCGATGCGGTTGATCTGAGCGCCGTGGCAGAGAACCTGCCAGCCTCTCAGCGCATCTTTAACGAGGTTGGTTGGGAATAATCCCCCGACATTGGCGAAACTGGGCGTCACATCTGTGGCGCCCTTTTTTGTTGTAAGAACAGTAACCTCGCCCGAGATCATCGGACGGGAAAATTCTAATAAAGTATTAATATTATTTAGAAAATGGTAACCCACGGGTTACCCGTGGGTAACAGAAATGGGCGCTACGCCCGCCCCGTCCCAATCCGGCGACAGAGCAGGATCACGGGGATCAAGCCGATCGCCGCGATCACAAGGCTCGGCACCGCCGCCCCCTCCAGCCGCTCGTCCGAGGCCAACCGATAGGCCTGCACTGCCAGCGTGTCATAGTTGAAGGGCCGCATGATCAGCGTGGCGGGCAGTTCCTTCATCACGTCGACAAAGACGATCAGACCGGCGGTCAGCAAGCTGGTGCGCAGAAGCGGCAGATGCACCCGCCGCACCATCCCCGGCATATCCTGTCCCAGCGTGCGGGCAGCGGCGTCAATATTGGTGCCGACGCTGGCAATCCCGCCTTCGTAGGCGCCAATGGCTGCCGCAAGGAAGCGGATCAGATAGGCAAAAACCAGCAGCCAGATCGAGCCGGTGAAAAGAAGACCCGTCGAGATGTCGAAATTGGCCCGCATCCATGCGTCGAGCCCGTTGTCGAAGGCCGCGAATGGCACCAGCAGGCCGACAGCGATCACCCCGCCCGGCACCGCATAGCCGATCCGCGCAAGATAGAGCGCGCTTCCGGTCAGCCGGTTTGTCCTGACGCGGTGCAGGGTGCCCAGCACCAGCGCGGCCGTCACAGCCAGCACCGCCGCCACCGCCGCAAGCGTCACGGAATTGCGGATGAACCCCAGATAGCGCGGGCTGAGCAGGTCCTGCCCCGACCCGACCGCCATCGTCCCCAACGCCAGCACCGGCAACACGACGCCCAGCGCAATCGGGACAAGGCAGAAGAACGCCGCGATCAGGCGCTGCGGACGGCTCAGCGCGATCAGCTGCATCGGCGCGTTGCGGCGTCCGTTGGCATAGCGCGCCCCACCGCGCGAGGTACGCTCGAGGATCGCGAGGAAAAGCGCAAAAGCAAGCAGACCGAGTGCGAGCTGAGCCGCCGCCGCGCGGTCGGCCAGCGCAAACCAGCTTTGATAGATACCCACCGCAAAGGTCTGCACGCCGAAATAGGCGACCGTGCCAAAATCCGCGATGGTCTCCATCGCGACCAGCATCACGCCCGAGGCAATCGCGGGCCGTGCCATCGGCAATGAGACACGGAAGAAGGCCCGCAGCGGCGTCTGCCCCAGCACGCGCGCCGCCAGAAACGTACTGGCCCCCTGCGCGGCAAAAGCCGCCCGCGCCAGCAGGTAGACATAAGGATAAAGCACCAGCGTCAGCATCAGCGC
>CAXQAV010000438.1:0-5519 GCA_964221795.1 Luminiphilus sp.
GCTGGGGATCGGGTTGGGCCGTGAGCCTGCGGATGCCTATTTCCGCATTGGCCATATGGGCCATGTGAGCGGCCATATGGTGATGGCTGTGCTGGGCACGATTGATGCGGGGCTCAAGGCGCTGGGCATTGCCCATGGCAAGGGCGCGCTTGAGGCGGCCTCGGCCGCGCTGGCCGCGCGGGCCTAGTTGCGGTTGATCCGCCGCCCGATCCATTTGAAGAATGCGTTGAGGCCATAGGCGGTGATCGCGACCCAGATGTAGCCAAGCGCTGCGGCGATCACCCAGAAGGACATGAAGAGAAACAACCAGAGCGTTGCAAGAAACGCGTTGGTGTAGTCTTCGACTGCTTCAACGGGGCGGCGGTATGACATGGCTGTGACCTTTCTGACGAAAAGCCTACCCACAGATTTGGAAAAATCACCCTAATCTTTCGTGTGCTGCCGCAAGCGCTGCAGGCAGTGCCGCGCCAAAGGCGGAAACCTGCGCATCGGGGCCGCAGCTGACACGGATGCAGCGGTCTTGCGGGGCGACGAAGGGCATCCGCACAAAGATACCGTTTGCCACGAGGTGGCTGAGAACCGCGCGGGCGAAGTCGCCGTCACGGCCACAGTCGATGGTCGCAAAGTTTGTCGCCGAGGGCAGGGGTGTCAGGCCGTTCGCGCGGGCGAATTCGGCGATCTGCGCACGGGAGGCTGCGACCAACTCGCGGATATGGGGCAGCCAGCCCGTGTCACCGAGTGACGCCAAGGCACCTTCCTGCCCGATCCGCGACATACCGAAGTGGTTGCGTACTTTGTTGAAGCCGGAAATCACGTCGGGGTGGCCGATCGCATAGCCGACGCGCGCGCCTGCCATGCCGTACGCCTTGGAAAACGTCCGCATCCGGAGCACGTTTTCGGCGCTTGTGTCGAGCGCGGGGGCTGTGCCTTCTGGGGCGAGATCGACATAGGCCTCGTCAAGGATCAGCAGGCAGCCGTCCGGCAGGCGGTCGATCATGCCTTGTACGACCTCGGCGCTGTGCCAGCTGCCCATCGGATTGTCGGGGTTGGCGAAATAGATCAGCTTTGCCCCGACCTCGGCGGCCTTTGCGAGCGATGCATCGGGGTCTTCGTGGTCACCCTTGTAGGGCACCTTGTGCAACACCCCGCCAAAGCCCGCCACATGATAGTTGAAGGTCGGATAGGCCCCTTCCGAGGTCACGACCGCGTCGCCTGCGCCCACATAGAGCCGCACCACCAGCCCCAAGAGCCCGTCGATGCCTTCACCGATCATGATGCATTCGGGCGCGATGCCATGATGCGCGGCCAATGCCTGCTGCAGGTCGTGGCTTTCCGGATCGCCGTACATCCAGACCTCGGACGCGGCCTTTTGCATGGCGACAACGGCTTTGGGCGAGGGGCCGAAGGCGCTTTCATTGGCACCAAGGCGCGCGATGAACGGGCGGCCCATCTGCCGTTCTTGGGTCTCGGGACCGACAAAGGGAACCGAGGCGGGCAGGGATTGGGCGAGGGGGGTCAGGGCTGGTTTTGTCATGGCGTCAGATAAGCCACCCCTAGTATTCCGCGCAAGCGTCCATATATGAGAATCGTTCTCAAATAGAGGGTTGGCGATGAAATTGAGCAGACGCGGATTCCTGATCTCAAGCGGTGCTGCGCTGACGGTGCGGGCTGTGCCGCAGGTGGCGGCGCGCACAGGCGGGCGCCGTATCCTGACGCTCGTCTATGACAAGCCGCTGGGCATGATGCGTGCAGTTGAGAGGGCTGTACCCTAGCCAGCACAAAAAACCCGACGGCCATCCTATCGGGCTGTCGGGTTTCCTGCATGAATGAGGGAAAGATCAAGGGGGCGGGCCCGCCGGAAAACGGTCTCTGGGTCCGGCAGTTGATGGCTGCCGGAGCAATCGCGTGGATCCTGCACCTTTGTCAGAGATGGCTTTGGACCCGATACGAAACCTGATCTTGACCCGGGGTTTTGATATGCCCCGAGGGTGAGCGCTCGGGGAGGAAGATAGCCGTTAGGGTTTGGTGAGTGGTAAAGCCACAGTCCGGTGGGGGAGACAGCGCGGATTTTGACCCGCGCCGCCGGAATCGTTTTGGCGTCTAGCCGATTTCCTGCAGGCGAGTGATCGCGGCCTTGATCTGGGCCTCTTCGTTTTCGCGCAAGGCGAGGTTTTCGCGGGCTTCGGCGACAACCTCATCCGGTGCGGATTCGACGAATTTCGGGTTGTTCAGACGTCCGCGCAACCCGCCCAGTTCCTTGCCCAATTTCTGGAGCGTCTTTTCCAGACGGTCGATCTCGGCCTGCACGTCGATCAGCCCTTCCAGAGGAATGGCAAAGGTGCCGCCCTCCATCGGGATCGTGACGGTGCCTTTGGGGAATTCGTCCACCGCAGTCAGGCTTTCGATCCGCGCAAGGCGCTGGATCAGCGCTGCGTTATTATCCCAGGCCGATTGCCCCTTGGCGTCGAGGTCCTTGACCAGCAGTGGCACTTTGGCCCCTGCAGGCACATGCACCTGCGCGCGGGCCGAGCGTGTGTTCTCGATCAACGCGATCACCCAGTTCATTTCGCGGTCTGCGTCCGCATCGACCAGATCGGCCGCTGTGTAGGTCGGCCAGTCGGCGTGGACCAGCATCTTGGCGCGGCTTTCGCCCATGCCCCAGAGTTCCGCGGTGATGAAGGGCATGATCGGGTGCAGCATGATCAGGCATTGGTCGAGAACCCAGCGCAGGGTCTTTTCCGTTTCTTCCTTGGCGGCGGCATCATCGCCCTGCAGGATCGGTTTGGAGAATTCCAGATACCAGTCGCAGACCTTGCCCCATGTGAAGGCATAAAGCGCGTCGGCCACGTCGTTGAAACGGTAGGCCTCCATCCCTGCATCCATCGCCTCGCGCACCTTGCAGGTCTCGCCGATGATCCATTTGTTCAGCGTTTGGCTAACCTTTGGCATCGGCGCATCGCCGGGGTAGGGGATTTCGTAATGTTCGGCAAAGCTGAAGGCGTTCCAGAGCTTGGTGCCGAAGTTGCGATAGCCCTTGATCCGGTCTTCGCTGATCTTCAGCACACCACCCAAGGCCGCCATCTGCGCGTTCGAAAACCGCAGCGCGTCGGCGCCATAGGCGTCGATCATCTTGAGCGGGTCGATGACGTTGCCGCGCGTCTTGGACATCTTCTCGCCCTTGGCGTCGCGGACCAGCTGATGCAGGTAGACGGTGTGGAAGGGCTCTTTGCCCATCACCGCCTCTGACATCATCATCATACGGGCGACCCAGAAGAACAGGATGTCCTGACCGGTGACAAGAACGTCGCCGGGGAAGTATTTCATCGCCTCGTCGTCCGCAGGCCAGCCGAGGGTGCCGAAGGGCCAGAGGCCGGAGGAGAACCATGTGTCGAGGACGTCGGGGTCGCGCCAGACAGGGTATTCCAGAACAGTCGGGTCTTGAGTGACGTTGTACTCAGCGAGGCTTGCGGCAAAGCGATCAATCGCTTCGGCGCGGTCTGCGACCTCGATAACCTTCGCGTGGCTCAATGGGCTTGGCACGTCAGCGTTGTCGAAAATGAAATCGCCTTTGATGCTTTCCAGATCGGGACCGCTGTGCATGACCGTGCCGCGATGGACCAGACCCTCCAGCATAAGGCCGAGGATTTCGACCTCGTCCAGATTGCCCGACGGGTTGCTTTCGTCTTCGACCCCAAGGTCGAGACCATACCAAACCGGAATCTTATGCACACACCAGAGCTGCCGCGAGATGCACCAAGGCTCGATATTCTCCAGCCAATGGAAGAACACCTTTTCGCCGCTCTCGGGCATGATCTTGACGCGGCCGGAACGCACGCTTTCCAGCGCGGGCTCGACGATCTTGGCTGAGTCCACGAACCACTGGTCGGTCAGCATCGGTTCGATGACCACTTTCGAGCGGTCGCCGAAGGGCTGCATGATTTTTTTGGCTTCGACGAAGGGCACGCTCTCAGTAATCTCGACCTCTTCGCCGTCCTCGTTTTTGTCCTTGCGGGTCACGGTGTGCATCACCGCGTTGCCTTCGGCGGTGATGTCGGCGACGACGCGGGCGCGCGCCTCGAACCGGTCAAGGCCGCGGTATTCATCCGGCACAAGGTTCATCGCGGCGACCATCGCCTCGTCGAAATCCTGCTCGCCATTGGCAATCGCCTGCGCCTCGGCGGCTTCTTCGGCGTAGGGCTTGCCATCGGCCCGCATGTTTCCCTTCGTATCCATCAGGGAATACATCGGGATATTGCCGCGCTTGGCGACCTCATAGTCGTTGAAGTCATGCGCGCCCGTGATCTTTACAGCGCCCGAGCCGAAATCAGGATCGGGGTAAGGGTCGGTGATGATCGGGATCAGGCGGCGGTGTTCCTTTGGACCCACCGGAATTTCGCAGAGCTTGCCGACGATCGGCGCATAGCGTTCATCCTTGGGGTTCACCGCAACGGCTCCATCGCCCAGCATGGTTTCAGGGCGTGTGGTGGCAATCGAAATGTAATCGCGGGTCTCGTGCAGGGTGATGTTCCCGTCTTCGTCTTTCTCGACGTATTCGTAGGTCTCGCCACCGGCCAGCGGGTATTTGAAGTGCCACATGTGGCCGTCGACCTCGATATTCTAGACCTCGAGGTCGGAGATCGCGGTCTCGAAATGCGGGTCACAGTTCACGAGGCGCTTGCCGCGATAAATGAGGCCCTTGTTGTACATATCGACAAAGACTTTGAGCACGGCGTCATGGAAGTTGCCGGGCTTTTCGGTCGCGGGCGCGCTTTCGGCACCGGACATGGTGAAGGCGGAGCGTTCCCAATCCATCGAATCGCCCAGACGCCGCGCCTGCTGTTCGATCACACCACCCTTGTCGGCCTTCCATTCCCAGACCTTCTTCAGGAAGGCCTCGCGCCCCATTTCGGTGCGCTTGGGCTGCTGGGTTTCGGCCAGTTCTTTCTCGACCATCAGCTGGGTCGCGATGCCCGCGTGGTCCAGCCCCGGCTGCCAGAGCGTTTCAAATCCCTGCATCCGCTTCCAGCGCGTCAGCATGTCCATCAGTGTGTGGTTGAACGCGTGGCCCACATGGAGATGCCCCGTTACGTTGGGGGGCGGCAGCATGATGCAGAAGGTTTCATCCTTCGATTTGTTTGCACCGGCTTTGAACGCGCCCGACTTTTCCCACATCTCGTAGATGCGTGGTTCGGCTTCGGCGGCGTTGAATGTCTTTTCCATGGGCATGGCGGCATGTCTCCTACGTCTGCCGCAGGCAGATAGCGGAGGCGGGGCCGAAGGAAAAGGGGCAGCACGCCCTAGCTTGTCAGCGGGACGCGCACTCCGGGTTGGATCACCGCGGGATCATAGGGTTTCCGGGCGAAGACTTCTTCCACGCGGCTGCGGAAATGCTCGAGCGGCAGGGTGTCGTAGTCCGGATCGAAAGAGCTTTGGTCCCAGCGCTCGCAGAAGGTCGCGCAGTCGTCGAAATAGGGGTGGCCCGCATAGGCGTCGCGCTTGTGTTGGTTCCCGCCCACGTG
>CAXQAV010000439.1:0-7083 GCA_964221795.1 Luminiphilus sp.
TCGAACTGGCTTCTGATCAACCTGCAACGCCATTCCGACCACCATTACAAGCCGAACCGCCGTTTTCCGTTGCTGCAGACCTACGATCAGGACGAGGCCCCGCAGCTCCCGCATGGTTATCCATTGATGACGATGGTGGCACTTGTGCCGTACGCCTGGGCGAAAGTGATGAACCCGCGCGTCAAAGCATGGCGTGCCAAATACTACCCAGAGATCACCGACTGGACGCCCTATAAGAACGCCGCAAATCCGATCCCATGCTAATCATCACGCAAATGTGTGTGACTGGGTGGGTGCGCAAATTACCTCCAAACAATCGCAACGAAACCGACGACTGTTTGGAGAATCCTTATGACGACACTTTCACGCCGTTCCCTCCTGAAAGCCGGTGCGGCTCTGCCCGTCGCAGGTCTGGCCGCTGGCACTGCCCGCGCAGAAGCCCCGATGCTGAGTGCAAGCTTTGCACGTCACCGCCGCTTTATGATCGGTGATTTCGAGGTCACCACGATCCTTGGCGGCACGACACCGCGCGAGAATCCCCAGACAATCTTTGGCACAAATGTCTCGGCAGAAGAGTTCGCCGATGTCAGCCGCGCAAACTTCCTGTCGACAGAAAGCTCGCAGTTCTTCTTTACGCCGACGCTGGTGAACACAGGGTCCGAGCTGGTGCTCTTCGATACAGGCCTGAACGCAGGCGCCACTGTCGGCGCGCTGGAAAGCGCAGGCTACACCGCCGATCAGGTGGATGTGGTTGTCCTGACCCACATGCACGGCGACCACATCGGCGGACTGATGAACGAGGGCGCAGCTACCTTTGCAAACGCCCGTTATGTCACCGGTCAGGTCGAGTTCGACCATTGGGCCGCTGCCGGCAACGAGGGCTTTGACAACAACGTGCGTCCGCTGGCCGAGAATATGACCTTCATCGGCGACGGTGGCGACGTGGTCTCCGGCATCACCGGCATGGTCGCTTTCGGTCACACACCGGGCCATATGGTCTATCGTCTTGACAGCGCCGGTCAGGGCCTTGTGATCTTTGCCGACCTCGCCAACCATCCGGTCTGGTCGCTGGCACGCCCCGATTGGGAAGTGCGTTTCGACGCCGACAAAGAGACTGCCGCTGCGAGCCGCAAGAACGTGCTGGGCATGATCGCCGCCGACCGCATTCCTGCCATCGGCTATCACATGCCATTCCCTGCCGTCGGCTATGTAGACACCGGTTCGGGCGATGCCGCCTTCCGTTGGGTGCCCGAAGCCGGTCAGTTGATGGGCTAAAGAAAAAACCCCACCATCACGTGGGATGGTGGGGGCGAAAGTTAGTGCATACGGTCGCCCCCACCTTTGGAAACGATTGCCGCAGCACCGGCGGTATCAACTTTGGTGAAGGTTAGTGCTTCGCCATCTCCGAGCGGATCTGCTGACGCAGCAGATCAATGGGCACTTTCTGCCCGTCGCGTTTAAACTGCCAATAGGTCCAGCCGTTGCAGCTTGGCGCACCTTCCAGATGCGCACCGACCTGATGGATAGATCCCTTGATGTCGTCGCCGATCAGCGTGCCATCGGCACGGACCTTGGCCTTGTGGCGACCGTTCATGCTCCACAGCTCTTCACCGGGGCGCAGCAGGCCACGCTCGACCAGCACACCGAAGGCAACGCGCGGTTCGGCACGCTTGGAGGCCGAAACCTCGAGGGATTCCTTGTCGAATTTGCGGGTATTCGCGATGCGCTTTTCAGCAACCTTGCGGTAGGCCTCTTCACGCTCGATCCCGATGAAATCACGGCCCAGCATCTTGGCGACCGCGCCAGTGGTGCCTGTGCCAAAGAAAGGATCAAGGATCACGTCGCCTGGGTTGGTTGTCCCGACCAGCACGCGGTGCAGCAGTGACTGCGGCTTTTGTGTCGGATGGGCCTTGTCGCCGTTGTCGTCCTTCAGACGCTCGTGCCCGGTGCAGATCGGCAGCACCCAGTCAGAGCGCATCTGCACGCCTTCGTTCAGCGCCTTCAGCGCCTCGGAGTTGAAGGTGTATTTGCTGGCTTCCTCTTTAGAGGCCCAGATCATCGTCTCATGCGCATTGGTAAAACGCTTGCCACGGAAGTTCGGCATCGGATTGGACTTGCGCCAGACCACGTCGTTCAAAATCCAGAACCCCTGGTTCTGCAATTCGGCACCCATGCGGAAGATGTTGTGATAGCTGCCGATCACCCAGATCGCGCCATTCGGCTTGAGCAGGCGGCGCGCTGCCTTCAGCCATGCCTTGGTGAACTGGTCGTAAGCCTTGAAGCTGTCAAACTGGTCCCATGCATCATCGACCGCATCCACTTTGGAATTGTCGGGACGGTGCAGGTCACCCTTGAGCTGCAGGTTGTACGGAGGATCAGCGAAGATCAGGTCCACAGAACCAGCGGGAAGGCTGTTCATTACCTCGATGCAATCGCCATCAAGAATCGTGTTCAGCGGGAGCGCTTGCGCACTCTTCGTCTTTGTTTTGATCGTCATAACTTGCCTCTAAGCTCGGCGGGTAACCCGCTCTTTTGCTTCGTCTAATGTGAGTCAGAGGCGATTCTCTGTCAAAATCTTTTTTGAATCAGTGACTTAAGATTTAGTCTTGATACAAGATATTGTGGATGGGCTTGAAGGAACGTCTATGATGTGGGCTGACCCCAAACTCTAGAAGGCCCAATTTATGCTGGGCTGTGGGGTATCCGGCGTTCTTCTCCCAGCCGTATTGAGGGTACTGTTGCGCCAGTGCCACCATGTGTTCATCGCGCCACAGTTTCGCGACGATAGAAGCCGCCGCAATCGAGAGCGAACACGCGTCACCCTTCACGATTGTCTCGGAAGACAGCGTCAGGTCGCGGGGCGTCATGTTGCCGTCAATCAGCACATGATCGGGCACAGATTTCAGCCCCGCGACTGCGCGGACCATCGCGATATGCGAGGCCCGCAGAATATTGTGTTCGTCGATCTCGGCGACGGTTGCCTCAGCGATGGAAACGTCGGCGCAACCCATCAGCTGCTCATAGAGCGCCGCGCGCCGATTTGCCGTCAGCTTTTTGCTGTCATTCAATCCGTCAGGGATATTGTCAGGGTCAAGAACCACCGCTGCCGCCACAACCGGTCCGGCAAGCGGGCCGCGCCCCACTTCATCCACCCCTGCAATACGCCTGAGCCCGCGCGCGCGGGCGGCGGTTTCGAAACTGAAATCCGGCTTTGACATAAGGCCACTCAGCAGATGCGGCGGCGCAGGGCAAGAAAAAAGGGGCCAGAGAGCCATGTCCGTCCTCTCTGCCCCTCATAGGGAGATGCCACTTGCGCACCTGCTCGGCGCGTTGAGAGGCAGCATCCCGCCCAAGGTGGCGCGGCAACTGGGGCAAGCGGCCGCGCGAGGGGAAGCGCCTTAATGGCGTCTGTTGGTTCTGTAGCCCTGCTCGCGCAGGCAAAGCGGGTCATAGCCGTTGCGGGGGCCGTTGTCGGAATAGACGCGGACCTCGCATCGCTCAGGCAGGTCAGCGGCGTAGCGATAATTGCGCTCGAGGCAGCGCTGGCCGAAGAGGCGCAGGTCGCCGAAGCGGGTCTCGACCGTGCGCAAGCAGTCATAGGGCGGGGTCATGCGACGCTCGTCACGGCGATTGTCATGCCGCGGCTGGGGGCGGTTCAGGCCGGCCCAGCCACCATTGCGCGGGGTGGAATGTGCCTGTGTTGCGGCGGTCTCGTTCTCACGACGCTGGTTGTTCTCGATGGCCGCACTCACGGCAGCGATGGCCACAAGCCCGAACAGCAGTTTGCCAACGTCCTCCCGATCAAGCCCGTTGGCTTGTACGGGGGCTGCGCTTGCAAGGGTCAGCGACAGGGCGGTGACACCGGCGACAAGTCTTTTCATCATGGTCGTTCCTTTCGGTTCGCGTTGCCTGATGCGGCGATGAACCGAAAATGGAGCGACCGGTGCCTGCCAAACAATAACGGGGGATGGTTATGGGATTGCAGGCGCGATAACATCCGGCGTTATTGAATATCAGCAAACGTGACCATCATAGTGTGAGTATGAAACAGCTTTCTTTTTCATTCCTGCTTTTGCTGCTGAGCGCCTCGATGGCGCAGGCAGCATGCTATGCAGACTACAAGGCCAAACAGGACAACCCGCTCAGGCTGCACTACGGTGTCGCCGAGGTGCGGGGCGACTGCGCGGTTGCGTCGGCTGAAGAGCAACTTCGGGATCGCCTTGCCGGCAACGGTTGGCAGCTCCTGAATGTATTGGGCGTCTTTGACGATGCCGGTCTGGATGAAAGAAAGGATAGCGCAGGTGACTACTTCCTCCGCTTCTGAGGCCCGTGAGATCGGCAACAAGATTGTCGTTGCCGGGATCGCCGCGATTGTCGTGATCCTCGGGCTCGCGGCTGTTCTGCTTTTTATCAACCTGCCGGACGCCAATGCGTTCAACGCCCGTGTCGAACAATTGTTCATCGAGAATGACAACCTCACCAGCAACGCCGAGATCAAACTGCTCGAAATCCTTGCCGGATCGGGCACTGCGTTTTCTGACACGCTGGCCTCTTACCGTTTCGTGATCTTCGTGCTGCTGGTCTTTGCGACTGCCCTTCTGGTCGCGGCGGTGGCTTTCCTTGTCATGCTTATCGCACTCAACCGCAGGATGGGCCGCATCGAACGGCAGGGGATTGAGGTCAATTCGCTCACGATCAGCCGCGACCAGAAAGCGGTCTATCTGAACGACTTTGAATTCAAGTTGACCGATGCCGCTATCGAGACATTGTCGGCCCTGGCCGAAGCCCGCATGGATGACGAAGTCCTAACCGGAGCAGAGATCGAGGCGGTGATTTCAGGCCGCAACGCCGCCGATTGTGACGAGGCGGCAGGGGCGACACGCATCAAACGCCTACGTGATACCCTTGGGAATCAGATGATGAGCGAGCTTTTGGTCAAGAATATCGCGCGCAAAGGCTATGTTCTGGCGATCGACAAAGACGTCATCCGGATGATCTGATCCGTTAGGCAGCGATCCAACCGGGCGTGAAACGGTGCTTGGGCGCCGGTTCGTTCATGAGACATTAATTCTTGATGAATTTTTGGGCAATGCCCCGAAAATGCAGGAAGAATGCCCAATCTCCATCACAATCAAGAGTAGATGTAAGAATCGTAATGAGTTGTTTTGGGTGAACAGTTTCCTCCCTTCTGCGATGCAGGCGGCGCAATACTCGCGCGCCCTGGTAGGAGGTAATTATGTCAAAACTCACCACAGGCTTGTCCGTTGGCATGCTGGCACTGACAGCAGCCCTGTCCGCCACTAACCCCGCATTTGCGCAACAGGTCACACTGACGTCCAGTGATGGCACTGTGAACATGACCGGTATTTTCAAAGAATTCCGCGACAACAACTACGTCATCAGCACCGCGCTTGGTGATATGCGCGTTTCTGCAAGCCGCGTCAGCTGTATCGGCGATGCTTGCCCGACGTTCGAAACAGCGTCCGCTGACCTGGTCGTCGGTGTTTCCGACACAGTTGGCCTTTCGCTGATGCCTCTGCTTCTCGAAGGTTATGCTGGCGGATTTGGTGCGGCTGCCGACCTCGTCAACACAGGAAACGATGATGACCTGATTGCCAAGATGATCGGCGAAGAGGGTTTAGTTGACGAACTCAGCTCGATCCTTGTGAACTCGACCACATCCAGCCGTGGTTTCAGCGAATTGCTCGCCAAGGAAATCGAAGTCGGCATGGCATCTCGCCGCATCCGCCCCGATGAAGCTCGCGAACTGCGCGCTGACGGCGCAGGCAACATGATCAGCCCGGCTCAGGAACACATCATCGCAATGGACAGCCTTGTGATCATCACCCACCCGAACAACCCTGTCAGCTCGCTGACATCCGAGCAGATCCGCCAGATCTATGCCGGCCAGATCACCAACTGGTCCGAAGTCGGTGGCCGCGACCTGCCAATCACCGTCGTTACGCGTCCCGAAGGCTCTGGTACGCGGGATGTTTTCGAGGAACGGATCTACGGTGAGCGCGAAATCGAAACCGTTGCGACTGCTGTCGTCGCCGACTCGAACGAAGACGCGGCTTCACTGGCGACGGAGGATGAAAGCACAGTCGCATTCGTCAGTTACGCATACCAGCGCGGCGCAAATTCTCTCGTCCTCGTCAACGACTGCGGCATTCCTTCTGAGCCAACCGCTTTCGCAGCCCGCACGGAAGAATACCCGCTGCAGCGTCGTCTGTATCTCTACTCGCGCGAAGACACACTGTCAGACTCCGGCCGTGCGCTGCTCGACTTCGCGACCTCCACACCTGCAGACAGCCGGATCTGCAAAGCCGGCTTTATCGGCTTCGCTGTTGATCGCCGCGAAATGTCGCTGGACAGCCCACGCGCCCGCGCCCTGCTTGACCCGAACGCCGACAACTACGATGCCGGCTTCATGCGCAACATGCTGGCAGTCACGCCGACTATGACCGTCTGTCGACACCCTTCCGCTTCCGTACAGGTTCTTCGCAGCTGGACGAGCGTGGCCGGATCGACAAGGCCCGCCTGATCGAGTACCTCGCCAGCCAGCCTGACGGCACCGAGGTCATGATGGTCGGCTTTACTGACAGCGTCGGCCAGTTCGACGGCAACCTGAACCTCTCTGCACAGCGTGCTGCGCAGGTTGCTCAGGATCTGATCGACACAGCCGCTGGCAGCCTGCCAAGCATCTCGGTGTCCTCGATGGGCTTTGGTGAAATCTCGCCATCCGGCTGCAACGACACCGATGAAGGCCGCCGCATCAACCGTCGCTTTGAGGTCTGGATCAAGACACCTGCATAAGCAGGAGGCCAAAAAACAAGGGGCGCTGGAATTCTAGCGCCCCCATTCTTTTGTCTGAAGTTAGGATCAGCGGCGCAAGGTATCGCCGGGCTCTAGCGTCGGCTCAAGAACGATCACCGGCCCTTCGGCAAGGCTGTCTCCGCGGTTCAGCGTTGCGACAATCTCGGCCGCCTTGATACCGATCTCTCGACGACAGGCGTCCATCGTCGCAAGGCTGCGCGGCAGACCTTCAAGCAGTTCAACCCCGTTGAAACCGGCAATCCCGAT
>CAXQAV010000440.1:0-15555 GCA_964221795.1 Luminiphilus sp.
GATTTCGCTTCCAGACGGTTGGAGTATTCCAGAATCTGCGCCGCCTCGTCGGCCACGGCGATCAGGTCTTCGACCGAGACACTGCTGCCGCCGATCAGTTGCCCGATCATCGCATGGGCCGTGGCGGCACCGACGGACCCCGCCAGCTCCCGCTCGAGCCGCTCGACAAAGGCAGGTGTCACCTCGGGTAGCTCGCCCACCTTGCCCTGCCGCGCAGTCTCGCGCTCGAAAATCGCCTGCGCCTCGGCGCTGCCCAGAATACGCTGCGACATGATCAGCAGGTCTTCTGCACCGGCAGCCGCAGCCGTCCACGACGGGGCGGCAGTCGAATGATCAAAGACGTTGACGAACTGCGCCCCCTGCAACCGTTCGAGCGGCTGCGGAAAGGTCAGCAGCGATCCGAGGATGAACATCGCTGTATTCAGCAACATCGACCACATCACCCCATGCACCAGCGGATCAAGCCCGCTGCTCCCAAAAAGCGCCTGCGGCTTGAGAGCCACGATCCCGAAGGGCCCGTTCTCCATGACCGACTGGCTCAGGAAGGGATCGACGCCGAAACTCGGCAGAAACAGGGTCCAGAGCCAGATCATCAGGCCGGTCACCAGCCCTAGCGCGGCGCCGACGCGGTTCGCCCCGCGCCAGAAGATACCGCCCAGCATCGCCGGCAGGATCTGCACCGCGCCGGCAAAGGAAATGAGACCGATCGCCGCCAGCGCAGTCCCGCCACCCGACATCCGATAATAGAGGAACCCAAGCGCGAGGATGGCGGCGATCGAGAACCGGCGTGACAGCAGGATCACATTCCGCACGTCCCCCGACATAACGGCCCCCTGCTGGCCCTGCAGATAAAGCCACATCGGCACGACCATGTGGTTGGACACCATCGTGGCAAGCGCAATGGTCGCCACAATGACCATTGACGCAGCAGAGGACAGACCGCCGAGGAACGACAGAACGGCCAGCTCGCTCTGGCCCTGCGACAGAGGGATTGTCAGAACAAAGAGATCGGGGTTGCTCCCCTCCGGCAAGAGGTCGAGCCCCACCACCGCAATGGGCACCACAAAAAGGCTCATGGCAAAGAGGTAGAGCGGAAAGGCCCAGCTTGCGAAAGCAAGGTGGCGCTCGTCCGAGTTTTCGACCACCAGCACCTGAAACATGCGCGGCAGGCAGAGGAAGGCCGCGGCAGAAAGGAATATGAGGCTGACCCACCGCCCGCTTTCCTGATCCCAAAGGTCGATTTCTGAGGTCTCGATGCGCGCCAGCATCTCGCTAGCACCGCCAGCAATCCCCCAGACCACAAATACACCCACGGCCACCAGCGCGCAAAGCTTGACGACTGCCTCTACCGCAATCGCCATCACAACGCCCGTGTGGCGTTCGTTGGCATCAAGGTTGCGGGTTCCGAAGAGGACCGTAAAAACCGCCAGCCCCACCGCGACCCACATCGCCGTCTGGGTGAAATCGGCGGCCTCCCAGACAGAACCGTCAGATTGACCGAAGACCGCAAACGACAGAGTGACCGACTGCAATTGCAGCGCGATATAGGGCGTGCCAGCGATGATCGAGATCAGGGTCACGATCATCCCGATCTGGGTCGATTTCCCGAACCGTGACGACACAAGGTCGGCAATCGACGTGATCCGTTGCGCGCGCCCAATCCGTACCAGCCGCCGCAGGATCCACCACCAGCCGACCATCACCAACGTCGGGCCAAGGTAGATTGTCACAAATTCCAGCCCCGACCGTGCGGCATAGCCGACTGCCCCGTAGAACGTCCATGCGGTACAGTAGACGCTGAGCGACAACGTGTAGATCCACGGCGAATAAAGCCATGCCGTCTTGCCACTTGCCGCCCGCCGCTCGGCCCAAAAGGCGACCGTGAAAAGAAAGGTCACGTAGAGCAGCGCAATCGCAATCAGGGCACTGAAGGGTATCATGGCGAGGCGTTGCTCCCGCCGCCTTCGTCATCGGGGGGCTCGCCGCGCACCCTCGTTCCCAGAAAACCGGTAGCGACAATCAACATGACCCACACCGCGAAGACATAGATCAATCCGGCGGTTCCCACATCATTGCTGCCGTCCCCGCGCGACCACGCCAGCGGAATCGCCCAGAGGATCATGCCCAGAAACGGCATCAGCTTGGCCGCGTCCCTGATCCGGCGCTGCCGGTAGCTGGCACGCTGCAGGAAGATCGGCGGCGGTGACTTGCGGCTCATGCCTCCATCAGGTTACGCACATAGTCGCGCACCTCTGTATTGGAGAAGGGCTTGGTCATGAAATGGTTGACGCCCAGACGCTGGGCCAGTTCGCGGTCCTTTTCCTGCCCGCGCGCGGTCAGCATCATCACCGGAATCTCTTTGGTAACCGCATGGGCGCGCAGGTCGCGCAGGATGTCAAACCCGCTGCGCCCCGGCAACATGACGTCGAGAATGATCATGTCAGGCGGCATCGCGAGGACCTTTTCCATCGCGGTTGCGCCGTCCTCGTGCGTATGAACCGTCCACCCATCTCGTGACAGGATAAAGCTGATCGCTTCAATGATATTCGGTTCGTCTTCGATCAGAAGGACACGTTTGCCCATCCCACCGCCTCCCTGATGCGACAGCGACCCTCCCCGGCCATGGATGCCAATATTGCCTGTTACACCGGCACTGTCAAAGCAACCTTGCGCGGCTAGCGGCCGATTATCGCAGGCTCGCGCCGACTGGCGCAATCGTGGCGCGGGCAGATACGGCAAGAGACGCCCACTGAGAGCGGATGTGGCGACAGATCAGCCGGATCAGGCAGCACGAGCATCGTGCTTTGCACGGCAGGTGGCACATCGAACCGCATGGCCGGCTGGGTCGAGGCAATCACAAAGCACCGCAGCTTGCTACCCGCCTGCGCTGGCAGGGCCACATCCAGCCGGATCGGTTGTTCGGGCCGGCTGATTGCGGAGAACACCGGCCAGAGCGGGCACGACCCGCCCGCCCGTGGCATGGCAAAACCCGGAACAGTTTTGAGGAGAAGAAGCGCACCCGCCGCATCGCTGATCGCAAGGCCGGCTGGCGGGTGTCCGTGCGCTTTGGGCAAAGTCGCAATGCGCCTCAAGACCGCTGGGAACGGCGCAGAAAGCGCCTGCGCCACCGCCGCCGGATCATATCCCGCCCGCAAAGCGACATCTTCCACCTTGGCAAGTGGCATGAGTGCTGCATCCTGCACGTACTGGCGTGCATAGCGCTCCAGCACCGAAGAAGCTGCCTCGCCCAACCCTGCCTCTGCGACGACTGCTTCGACCGTGCCGCCTTCTTCGAGCGCGGCAAGATGAAACCCGGTCTGGCCCAGGTCGGCTTCGACCATTTCAACCGCTGTGCCCGCCGCCTCTGCCGGTTCTTCGGGAGCCTCCAGATAGGCCACCAAAGCTTCGCTGCTTTTCGCCAGACGCACGCTGTCGTCATGGATGTTCTGGTGGAAGCGCCGCTGCCAGTCACTGTCCAAAGCCTCGGGGCCGACGAGGATCGAAGCCGAGGACCGGATGGCGGTGACCGAGGAAATCACCTCATGCAGCGACTGTGCCAGTTGGGGATCGAAAGAAATCCGGTCAGACAGGTTCTGCACCTGATTTTGCAACGCCTCGATCCGGCGCGATTGTGCAGCGATCAGGGCGCTCCATCCGGGATAGCGCGCAGCGAGTTCCTCGGCGCGGGAAAGCTCGACCTCGGCGCTCAGCAAAGCGGCGGCACTCCGCATCTGGTCAAGCATCTCGCTGTCGACGCCGTCGGTCAGCAGCGCGGGGTCAACTTCGAGGACGCGGGCGATCTCTGCCAGGAGTTTGCCACCGATTCTGCGGCGATTGTGTTCGATCAGGTTGAGATAAGACGGGGAAATGCCCACTGTTTCCGCGACGGTCGCCTGTCTCAACCCACGGTCGAGGCGTTTCTGACGGATCCGTGACCCTGCGAGGCGCTGAGGCGACATCAGATTTTCCTTCCGTGGTTTCAGTGGCTTTCTGCGGGTGCGGGAAAACCATTTTACAGAATTAACGACTTATCTGTACATTATTTTACAAATTCGTCCAGTGCCATCAATGGTTTGTTGCCAGTTGACAGAATCCGCCCGCAAACTGCCAGCACACTGCAAAAGTGGGTGCCGTGCGGCCGAGGAGGTCCGGCGGCAGAAATCTCTAGGGAGGATTGAATGTCCAATTCTAAATTTTCACGTCGTGGCGTGCTGAAGACTGGCATGGTGGCCAGTGCCGGCCTCGCCCTGCCAACCTACCTGCGTGCTGACGCCCATGCCGGCTTCACCAACGCACCAGGCGACAGCGAAGTCGTTCTCGGCTTCAACGTACCGCAGACCGGTCCCTATGCGGACGAAGGTGCGGACGAACTGCGCGCCTTTGAGCTGGCAGTCGAGCACCTGAACGGCGAAGGCGACGGCGGTATGCTGAGCACCTTCTCCGAGAAGAACCTCGACGGGACAGGTATTCTGGGCCGCCGCGTGACCTTTGTGACAGGTGATACACAGACCAAGTCTGACGCTGCTCGCGCGTCTGCTCGTTCGATGATCGAGAAAGACGGAGCCATCATGGTTTCGGGCGGTTCGTCCTCTGGTGTGGCTGTGGCTGTGCAGGCGCTCTGCCAGGAAGCAGGCATCATCTTCATGGCGGGTCTGACCCACTCCAACGACACCACGGGTAAGGACAAGCGGGCCAACGGTTTCCGCCACTTCTTCAACTCGTATATGTCCGGCGCGGCGCTTGCTCCTGTGCTTGCAGCGCAGTACGGCACCGACCGTAAGGCATACCACCTGACCGCAGACTACAACTGGGGTTACACCACACAGGAAGCCGTCCAGTCCTCGACCGAGGCTCTTGGCTGGGAAACTGTAAACACGGTGCTGACACCGCTGACACAGACCGACTTCTCGTCCTATATCGCACCAGTGATCAACTCCGGTGCCGACGTTCTGGTTCTGAACCACTACGGCGGAAACATGGTGAACTCGCTGACCAACGCCGTTCAGTTCGGTCTGCGCGAAGCCTCCGCCAACGGCAAGAAATTCGAAATCGTTGTGCCGCTCTACTCCGAGCTGATGGCCCGCGGTGCAGGCGAGAACATCGCCGGTATATTCGGTTCTCAGAACTGGGACTGGAAACTCGAGAACCAGCTGGGCTCGCGTTACTCGGGCACCAACGCCTTCGTTCAGTCCTTCGGCCAGAAGTACGGCTTCCCACCATCGCAGGCCGCGCACACATGCTACGTGCAGACCCTGCTCTATGCTGACGCCGTCACACGCGCCGGTTCGTTCAACCCATGTGCCGTTGTTGAAGCACTCGAAGGCTTCGAATTCGACGGTCTGGGCAACGGTCCGACACTCTACCGTGCTGACGATCACCAGTGCTTCAAGGACGTTGTCGTCGTGAAGGGTAAAGAGAACCCAGAAAACGAGTTCGACCTGGTGGAAATCGTTGAAGTCACTCCGACTGATCAGGTCACCTATGCACCAGACCACCCACAGTTCGCTGGCGGTGCTCTGGGCACATGTAACCCAGGCGCATAAGCGTACGCGTCAGGCCGCCGTCAAACGTCAGGCGGCCTGACAACCACCCCTTCCACATCGCGTATCCGCGCCCTGACGCCGGGCCGTGGACGGGTATTGTGCAGACGCTTCCCAATCAAGGATCAGAGGTCGCAGTATGGACCAGTTCATTCTACAAATTCTAAACGGGCTGGATAAAGGTTCCGCCTATGCGCTGATCGCGCTGGGCCTGACACTTATCTTCGGTACGCTGGGTGTCGTGAACTTCGCCCACGGCGCGCTCTTCATGCTGGGGGCCTTCTGTGCGGTCACCCTGAACAAGATACTTACCCTCAGCCATCAGGTTGTGGACGAGACGCGGACCGACTTTCTTGGGAACCCGCTCAAGGTCGACGTACCTTACGTGTATGATATCTTCGGGCAGACCGCAGGCGATGTGATCATCGACTGGTCGGTGCCACTGGCCATCATCTTTGCCATTCCGATCATGATCGCCATCGGCTTCATCATGGAGCGCGGTCTGATCAAGCATTTCTACAAGCGTCCGCACGCAGACCAGATCCTCGTGACCTTCGGTCTGGCGATCGTGATCCAGGAAATCGTCAAGTATTTCTACGGTGCAAACCCGATCCCAACCCCTGCTCCTGACGCGTTCAAGGGCAGCTTCGACTTCGGCGTCCTGCTCGGCTTTGATCCGAACGCGATCATCTACCCCTACTGGCGCCTTGTGTACTTCTTCTTCTCGGTCGTCGTGATCGGTGCGGTCTTTGCCTTCCTGCAATTCACCACCTTCGGGATGGTCGTGCGGGCCGGCATGGCCGACCGCGAGACCGTTGGTATCTTGGGCATTAACATTGACAAGCGCTTCACGGTGATGTTCGGCATCGCTGCTGCTGTCGCCGGTCTGGCAGGCGTGATGTACGTTCCGATCAACCCGCCAAACTATCACATGGGGATGGACTTCCTGGTGCTGAGCTTCGTGGTAGTGGTTGTCGGTGGCATGGGATCGCTGCCCGGTGCGGTCGCCGCAGGGTTCCTGCTGGGCATTCTGGAGAGCTTTGCATCCATGTCGGCTGTGATCGACCTGCTGCCAGGCATCAACCAGATCATCATCTACCTCGTCGCTATTATCATTCTGTTGACACGTCCCCGTGGCCTGATGGGTCGCAAAGGCGTGATGGAGGAATAAGCCATGCTCGGACTTGAAAAGAAAGACTTCCGGCTGCTGCTGATTGTCATCGGGCTGACGCTGTTTGCGCCTTTCCTGCTCAACCCCTTCCCGGAAGGGTCTGAAATGGCACAGTTCAACGCAGGGTATCCTGATCTGATGCAGCGCTTCGTGATCTTCGGGATCTTTGCTATCGGGTTCAACATCCTGTTTGGCCTGACCGGATACCTCTCGTTCGGTCACGCAGCCTTCCTCGGTGTGGGCTCTTACGCTGCGGTCTGGATGTTCAAGCTGCTCAGCATGAACGTGCTGCCGGCTATCATCCTGAGTGTGATCATCGCGGGGCTGTTCTCGCTCGTCATCGGCTACGTCTCGCTACGGCGGTCAGGCATCTACTTCTCGATCCTGACACTGGCCTTCGCGCAGATGTCCTTTGCCTTGGCATATTCGGTGCTGACACCGATCACCGGCGGCGAAACCGGCCTGCAACTGGCCCTGAACGATCCGCGCATCTTCGGCGAAGCTCAGACCGCAACCGGCAACATCCCAGTGCCTGCGCTCTTCGGTCTCGAAATGCGCTCCAGCTTTGAATGGGAAGTCGGTACCTGGCTCTTCACCTTTAACACAGGGTACTATCTTTCGGCCGTCTTTATGGTGCTGGCCTTCTACATCTCGATCCGCATCTTCAGCTCGCCTTTCGGGATGATGCTGCGCGCCATCAAGTCGAACCAGACACGCATGGCCTACACCGGCCTGAATGCACGGCCCTACACGCTCGCGGCCTTCGTGATCTCGGGCATGTATGCCGGTCTTGCCGGTGGCCTGATGGCCTCGATGGACCCGCTGGCAGGCGCCGAACGCATGCAGTGGACCGCCTCGGGCGAGGTCGTTCTGATGACCATCCTAGGAGGCGCAGGCACGCTGATCGGTCCTGTGCTGGGTGCTGGCATGATCAAATACTTCGAAAACATCTTTTCGAAAATCAACAGTTCAATCCTGCATGAATGGTTCGGCTTCCTTCCGGATGGTCTGGAAGACTTCGTTGTCGCCATGATCTACCCCTTCATCGGCAAGGGCTGGCACCTGACACTGGGTATCATGTTTATGCTGGTCGTGATTTTCCTGCCGGGTGGTCTGGTACAGGGCGGTCAGAAGATCGCCGCGCTCTTCAGCCGCAAGAAGGCCGACGAGAACACCAAATCCACAGCCACCGAACCGGCTGAGTAAGGAGAAGACTGATGGGAATTCTTGAAGTCAAAGGCATCAACAAGCGGTTCGGTGGTCTGCAGGCGCTGGGGGACGTGAACCTCAGCGTGGCAGAGAACACCACCCACGCGATCATCGGCCCCAACGGGGCCGGCAAATCCACCCTACTGAACGTGCTGGTCGGCAAACTGATCCCCGACAGCGGCTCGGTCATGTTCGACGGCCAGTCGGTGCTGGGGCGCAAGCCGCACGAGATCAACCAGATGGGCATCAGCCGCGTGTTCCAGACCCCCGAGATCTTTGCAGATCTCACCGTCATGGAAAACGTGATGATCCCCTGTTTTGCCAAGCGCGACGGCGCCTTCCGTATGCATGCCTTCGAAAGCATCTTTGCCGAGAAAGCAATCCGCGAGCAGGCAGAGCATATTCTGGGTGACGTGAATATGCTGGAGAAGCGCGACATGGTCGCGTCCAGCCTGTCACGCGGTGACAAGCGGCGCCTGGAAATGGCGATGTGTCTGGTTCAGGATCCCAAACTCCTGTTGCTGGACGAACCGACCGCAGGCATGGCACGGGCCGACACCCAGAACACCATCGCCCTGCTTAAGGAAATCCGCGAAAAGCGCGGGATCACCATGGCCATCATCGAACACGATATGAACGTGGTCTTCTCGCTGGCCGAGCGGATCACCGTGCTGGCACAGGGCACCCCGCTGGTCGAGGACACGCCGGAGAACATCAAAGGCCACCCCAAGGTCCGCGAAGCATATCTTGGCGAAGCGCAGGTCTGAGGAGAAAGACCATGAATGCACCATTCAACAAACACGCTAACAATGCAGCGACCCATCCGGCCTTTCTGAGCGTCTGGGAAATCGAAGCCTATTACGGCGAGAGCTACATCGTTCAGAACGTCAGCTTCAACATCCACGAGGGCGAAATCCTCGCGTTGCTGGGGCGCAACGGTGCGGGTAAGACATCGACCCTGCGCACTATCGCGCGGCTCGACAATCCCGAGCTGCGTCACGGCGAAATCTGGCTCGACCACAAGCCCCTGCACGAGATGAAGAGCCACGAGGCCGCCACCAACGGCATCGCGCTTGTCCCCGAGGACCGGCGCATCATCCCCGGCCTGACCGTGGAAGAGAACCTCCAACTGGCCCAGATCGCGCCCCCCAAAGGCTGGTCGCTGGACCGCATCTACGACCTCTTCCCGCGCCTCGGCGAACGCCGCAAGCAGGAAGGTGTGACACTATCGGGCGGCGAACAGCAGATGCTGGCGATTGCACGCGCACTGGCCCGTGACATCAAGGTGCTCCTGCTGGACGAACCCTATGAAGGTCTTGCTCCGGTCATCGTGCAGGAAATCGCAAAGACGCTGGCCTATATCCGTGATCAGGGCATTACGACCGTGATCGTGGAACAGAACGCCGTAGCCGCACTTAAGCTCGCCGATCGCGCCGTTATTCTGGACATCGGTAAGGTGGTCTATGACGGCTCTGCCAAGGAAGTGCTGGAGAACAAGGAGCTGCGAGAGCAGTATCTCGCCATCTGACAAACCGCAAAAATTTGCATCAAAACGAGGGCACATTGCTGCCCTCGTTTTACGTTTTGGTAAGTCACTCCGAAGATTCTGTGAGCCAGAAAAAAGGCTTTTCGGAGCAAGGACGATGGATACCGCACTCAATCTACAATCCGCTACGCCGACGATCATTGCCGCCGCGCCCGCCGTTGAACGGTCCGTGACCACAAAAGTAACCAAACTGGAAATGAGCGACGGCGCAGCGACGCTGCCCTCCGACAAGCCCTTTCTGGCACAGGCCGTCGCCGCAAGGATCGAGGATAGCGACTACCCTGATCCTCCTGCAGAAATCGCGCCCCCCGAACGGACGCTGCGTCCTTATGACGTGCCGATGCGTCCCTTTGACAAAGGCGAAACCGGAGGGAGCGGCGATGGCGTGACTGCAACACCGTCTCAGCCCGAATGGATCGACAGCGCACATCAAACTGCCTAGGCGCACAGTTTTCACATCGACCGCTTCCCACCCCCGCAGGCTTGCCCTATAACCGTGAAGATGGTTTCGTGACGCAACGTCGCGAAAGCGCCAAGAACAGGGCAAATGCCGAGGGAACAATGAGCCAGAAATCTTCTCACGATACAGACGTCAGCTTTATTCAGGCTTTGGCCGAACTGCTGCGCGAAAACGACCTGACCGAACTGCAAGTCAAGCGTGAGTATGGCGAGAACGACAGCCTGAATGTGCGGGTCAGCCGCCAGACTCAAGTGATGGTGCAGGCGAGCGTCCCTGCCGCGGCTGCGGTCCCCGCGACGCCAGCGACTCCGGCAACCCCCGCTGCAGCTGCCGCCCCAGCCGTCGACAACGCCGATCCGGCCAGCCACCCCGGTGCAGTGACTTCACCGATGGTCGGCACATGCTACATGGCCGCCGAACCGGGCGCTGCCCCCTTTGTCAGCATTGGCGCCACCGTCAAGGAAGGCGACACGCTGCTGATCATCGAAGCTATGAAGACCATGAACCACATCCCTGCCCCGCGTGCAGGCACCGTCAAACGCATTCTGGTCGAAGACGGCGCACCCGTCGAGTTTGGCGCACCCCTCGTGATTATCGAATAAGGCCGGACCGATGTTCGACAAGATCCTGATTGCAAACCGTGGCGAAATCGCCCTGCGGGTCGTGCGCGCCTGCCGCGAGATGGGCGTGAAATCCGTCGCCGTCCATTCCACCGCCGACGCCGACGCCATGCATGTCCGCATGGCTGACGAGGCGATCTGCATCGGCCCGCCCTCTTCAGCGCAAAGCTATCTGTCATTCCCTGCGATCATCTCGGCCTGCGAGATCACCGGCGCGCAGGCGATCCACCCCGGCTACGGCTTTCTTTCCGAGAACGCAGCATTCGTGCAGGCGGTCGAGGACCACGACATTACCTTCATCGGCCCAACCGCCGAACATATCCGCGTCATGGGTGACAAGATCACCGCCAAGGACACAATGAAAGCGCTCGGCGTGCCTTGCGTTCCCGGTTCGGACGGTGGCGTTCCGACGCTTGCTGACGCAAAACGCGTCGGTGACGAGATCGGCTATCCCGTCATCATCAAAGCCACCGCTGGCGGAGGCGGACGGGGCATGAAAGTGGCGCAAACTGCCGCTGACATGGAAAAAGCGTTCCACTCCGCACGTGCTGAGGCCAAAGCGGCCTTCGGTAACGACGAAGTCTATATCGAGAAGTATCTCACCACCCCGCGCCACATCGAGATTCAGGTCTTTGGTGACGGTAAAGGCAACGCCGTGCATCTGGGCGAGCGCGACTGCTCGCTGCAGCGCCGCCACCAGAAAGTCTTTGAAGAGGCTCCCGGCCCCTGCATCACGCCCGAGCTACGTGAAAAGATCGGCAAAGTCTGCGCGGATGCGGTCGCCAAGATCAACTACATCGGCGCGGGGACGATCGAATTCCTCTTCGAGAACGATGAGTTCTACTTCATCGAGATGAACACCCGCTTGCAGGTGGAACACCCTGTGACCGAAGGTATCTTCGGCGTCGATCTCGTGCGCGAGCAACTCCGCGTCGCCGCCGGCCTGCCGATGTCATTCACGCAGGACGACCTAAAGATCAACGGCCACGCCATCGAGGTCCGCATCAACGCCGAGAAACTGCCGGAATTCGCGCCCCGACCGGGCCGCATCACGCAGTATCACGCGCCGGGCGGGCTTGGCGTGCGAATGGATAGCGCGCTTTATGACGGCTATAACATCCCGCCATACTACGACAGCCTGATCGGCAAGCTGATCGTGCATGGCCGTGACCGGCCTGAGGCCCTCGCGCGTCTGGAGCGCGCCTTGGGCGAACTGATCGTCGACGGCGTCGAGACAACCATCCCGCTCTTCCACGCGCTACTGCGCGAGGAGGCCGTGAAAACCGGTGACTACAACATCCATTGGCTGGAGCACTGGCTGGAAAAAGGCCTGCTCTAAGGCTTTGGCCTCAGGATAGCGGTGGCCCGCAAGAGTTTGCGGTCACCGCTGTCAAAATAATCCCTGTCGCCATTACGCTCGTCAGGTGGCAGCCGCTGCCAGTCGGCCCATGCCACGGTGTAACCGAGGGCCTCTGCCATCATCTCCAACGCGCTGCGGCTTGGGATCCCCTTGAGCGACTCCTTCTGCCCCGCGACCTGCGGCGTTGCATTCAGGGGATTGGTGCTGTCTTCCATCCGCAGGGTGATCACCGGCAGCGGGCGCTTGTTGAAATCGCCATCGATCACGATGACTTTCGGATCCAGTTGACGGATGAGCGACAAGAGCCGGAAGTGATCCATCACATGGTAGAACAGCCCGTAAACGGCTACGAAACCATAGGTTTCGTCCGCTGCGATAGCTACCTCCAGCGCATCGAAAACGTCAGCAACCCGCAGCGTGATCCGGTCGCGGTGAATGTCAGATGGGAGGCGCGCAAGGTCCTGCGCCACGTCCCCCCGGGCCTCGACCGCGACAACCCGCGCGGCACCGGCACGGGCCAGAGCATAGGACCAGCGCCCGTCATGCGCGCCCAGATCCAGCACGGGCTGTCCGGCAATCTCGCTCGTAAAGGGCGCAACAAGAAAGGCATGGCGGCTTTCGAGGCGTTCGATCGCGCGGGGCGTGTCCCGGTAAGCCGCCTGCCCGTGCAAAAAATCGAAATGCCCCAATACCACAATCCTTTTGCGTCGCCAGCGGTCGCAGTCTACCCTGACTGCAAGGGTACTGCCAAACGGATCGTCACCCCATGAAGGACGAAACCATACTCACGCCGTCCCTGCTGTTGCAGGCCTATCAGGTCGGGCTGTTCCCGATGTCTGAAGGCCGCGACGACCCCGAGATTTTCTGGGTCGATCCGACGATGCGCGGTATCTTTCCTCTCGACGGTTTCCGCATTTCCCGCAGTCTGGCCCGCCACATGCGCAAGGAACCCTTCCGCATCACCTTTGACACTGCCTTTGCCGAGGTGATGCGCGGCTGCGCCGAGCGCCCCGAGACCTGGATCAACGACACCATCTTCGACCTCTACACACGCCTTTTCGAAACTGGTTTTGCCCATTCGGTCGAGGTCTGGGAAAGGGACACACTGGTCGGCGGGGTCTACGGCGTTTCGATCGGTGCGGCCTTCTTTGGCGAAAGCATGTTCAGCCGCCGCACCGATGCCTCGAAGATCGCGCTTGCCTATCTGGTCGACAGGTTGCCGCAAAGCGGCTTCACGCTGTTTGATACACAATTCATCACACAGCATCTGGCCAGCCTTGGCGCTATCGAAATTCCCCGATCAGAGTATCAGCGGCTGCTGGATGCGGCCCTGGAAGGCTCGGCCCGATTTGACGCGACCAGCCGCGCACCTGCGGCTCAGGACGTGCTGCAGCGCAACGCCCAGACGTCATAACGCGGGTGGTCCAGCGCGTTGAGCGCGGGGGCCGAGGCGATCATCCAGCCTGCGAAAAGGTCCAAACCTTCGCGGAGATCAAAGGCGTTGACGAAGATAAATGCGTCACCGGCGGGGTTTTCGACAGGGTAGCGGCATTCGGCCATCGTCACTGCCAGAAAACCCAACTCGCGGCGCTCGCCCTCGGCAAGTTCGACGTCTGTGACTTCGCCGGTCAGCTTGTCGAGAACACGCAAAGTTCCTGTCGGTCCATTTGCCACCTCTTCGCGCGGGGCCTCGACCGGGGCGCTTGTCAGTTCTTCGAGCAGCTCGTCAAGCGGGACCTCTTCCAGAGCGTCCGGATTAAACCCGTCGCCCAGATCCAACTCCTCGACCGGAATCTCAATCAGGGGTTGGCCATCCAGTGGTGTGGTCGTGATCTCCTGTGCCGCCACCGGCAGCGCAGCAAAGAGCGCGAGACAGCAAGTAAGGCCGATGGCATTGTGCATCAGCGCCACCCTATTCCGGCGACCACGCCTCGTAGTCGGACCGCTCGGCGGGGGCACCGCGCCGGATCGAACCTGCAGGCGCATAGGCGGACATCGTGCCAGTCAGGTTCTCCTGATGCGGCTTTTCCCAAGGCTTGTGCTTGATCGCGACCTCTGTGGGGGCCTCGTCCCACGTGCGATGCAGCCAGCCATGCCATTCGGGGCTGACGCGCGAGGCTTCATTCTCGCCGTTATAGATCACCCAGCGGCGGCTGTCGTCCTTGTTGCGGTAATAGACGTTGCCCTCTGCATCCTCGCCAACCTTCGTGCCGTTGCGGCTGGTCCAGAGCTGGGTGCCAAAGGACTGACCGTCCCACCAAGTGAAAATGCGTTTGATGTTGTGACCAAGGCCCATATCACGTCTCCGAATGCGTTGCTTTCTTCTGCCCTATCAGGTCGGAAAGGTCCAGTGGGGTCAGGCCGGAACCCTCGCAGTCACCTCGATTTCGATCTTCATCTCGGGGTTCTGTAAATCCGCGCAGATCATCGTGGCGGCAGGTCGCGCCTTGGCAAAGGCCTCAGATGTGATGGGCCAGCATTTCGGGCATTCCGTCTTGTCAGGCACGATGTAATTGACCCGCACCACATGATCGAGACCGCTGCCTGCCTCTTCCAGTGCCTTGGCGATGGTGGCGAGCGTGTTGCGGCACTGGTCCTCGATCGTGTCGGGCATCGACATGGTTGTGTAGTCATAGCCCGTTGTGCCAGCCACAAAGACCCAGCCGTCGGCAACCACCGCGCGGCTATAGCCTATCTGTGCCTCAAAAGGCGAACCAGTCGAAATATGGCGGACGGTCATCGACCTCAGCTCGCGGTCGCGGATTCTTTCTGCTGTTTGCCGTCGTCGTGGATCATCAGCGGCGCGACATCCGAGGTCACAGCCTCTTCATTCACAACCACCTCTGTCACGGTGTCCATACCTGGCAGGTCGAACATCGTATCCAGCAGAATGTCTTCCATGATCGAGCGCAGGCCGCGCGCGCCGGTATTGCGTTCGATCGCACGCTTGGCGATGGCCGCAAGGGCATCTTCGGTGAAGGTCAGCTTGGTGCCTTCCAGCTCGAACAGGCGCTGGTACTGCTTGACCAAGGCGTTCTTCGGCTGGGTGAGAATGGTGATCAGTGCATCCTCGTCCAGATCGGTCAGGGTCGCGATCACAGGCAGACGGCCGACGAATTCAGGAATCAGGCCAAACTTGAGCAGATCCTCTGGTTCAAGGTCCTTGAAGATTTCGCCGACGCCGCGATCATCCTGTGGCCGCACATCGGCATTGAAGCCCATGGCAGACCCTTTGCCGCGCTGCGCGATGATCTTGTCCAGACCGGCGAAGGCACCACCGCAGATGAACAGGATGTTGGTCGTATCAACTTGCAGAAATTCCTGCTGCGGATGCTTGCGCCCGCCCTGTGGCGGAACCGAAGCCACGGTCCCTTCCATGATCTTCAGCAGCGCCTGCTGCACGCCCTCGCCCGAGACATCGCGGGTGATCGACGGGTTGTCGGACTGGCGCGTAATCTTATCGACCTCGTCGATATAGACGATGCCGCGCTGCGCACGCTCGACATTGTATTCGGAGGCCTGCAGCAGCTTGAGAATGATATTCTCGACATCCTCGCCCACGTAACCGGCTTCGGTCAGCGTGGTGGCATCGGCCATGGTGAAGGGCACGTCCAGAATCCGCGCCAGCGTCTGCGCCAGCAGCGTCTTG